>JACQEL010000466.1 GCA_016200595.1 Deltaproteobacteria bacterium | reverse complement strand
TCGAGCAGCAGGGGCTGCGCGCCCAGCTGCGGAGCGGGAGTCTGCTCACTGGGCAGCTCTATGTGGCCCTCGACTTCTTTCCGAACGCGCCCAAGGCGACGGTCGACTGGAGCCAGGAGCCGACGGAACTGCCGGTAGTGCCGAGCACCGGCGCGGACGTTGAGGCGAAGCTCACCAGCATCGTGGCGAAGCTGGACAAGCTGCCGTACGAAGCGATCGGCGCCGACCTCACCAAAGCGCTCGCCACGCTCGACCAGACACTCAAGGCCGCGGACAAGGCGGTGAATCACCTTGATACGGAAGTCACCCCCGGGTTGAAAACGACCCTCGACGGACTGCACGGCGCCATCGTCGCCGCTGACGGGGTGCTCAAGAGTACGAACGCGACTCTGGTTGGCAATGACGCTCCCGGCCAGCAGGAGCTACGCGATGCCTTGCAGGAGATCGCCCGCGCCGCGCGCTCGCTGCGCGTACTGACCGACTATCTAGAGCGTCATCCCGAGTCGTTGATTCGGGGCAAGACCGAAGGGAAACCCTGATGCGCCACCTCGCTGCTATCGCAATCCCCTGTGCTCTCATTATCCTCATGGCCGGATGCGCAACCACCCCAGCGCGCTTCTATACCCTCAGCGCTACGCCCGGGTCTGCCGCGACGTCATCTAACCTGTCGGTGATCGTGGGCCCGGTATCTGTGCCTGCCACGGTTGACCGCCCGCAGATGGTCGTCAACACGGGCGCGAACCAGGTGCGGATGGACGAGTTCAACCTGTGGGCTTCGCCGCTGCAGAACAATATCTCGCGTGTGGTCGCCCAGAACCTGGCCACGCTGCTGGGCACTCCGCACGTGACCTTATTTCCGCAGACGTTGAGCGCGGACGCCGGCTATCGCGTCGCGATCGAGGTGCAAAGCTTCGACTCGACACTGGGCCAGGCAGTGGTGCTAGACGCGGTCTGGACCATACGGCGGACGAAGGACGGCAAAACGGAGATGGGGCGCACCACCGTGCGCGAAGCAGTCCAGGAGACCGACTACGCTGCGCTCGTCGCCGCCCACAGTCGGACGGTCGCGCGCCTGAGCCAAGATATCGCCGACGCTGTGCGCGCGCTGGATCGTTCCGGGCAGTAAGCGCTCGCCGTGCGCTTTGCGCTCGTCTCGACTAGGCCCTGGCCTTCTCCCCAGCGCCGGAAGGCAGAAAGTGAACGATCCTGAACGGTGTCGAACGGAAAATTGAACTATAGCGGGGTGTCCCTGAACAACCCGTTACCCTAGAATGCACTGTAATCACACATTACAGCGGGTTGCCCTTGCCTGGAGAGTAGGCCGGAATAAGCGGAGCGTTTCCGGCAGAGACGAGCGCGCCGGGAACGGCCTGCGGCCTTGTCCCGGCCTACGATTGAGAACTGCAGCGAGCTGCTGAGACTGTTGAGATTCACAACGAAAGTGAGGAAGACCTTAATGAGACATGCAGAGTTGTTTACCCTGGTAATCGTCCTGACGGCGGTGCTGGCGGGATGCGCGGGCCAGCAGCAGCAATACTCTCTGCAGCAGCCTAATGACCGGCCGCCGCAGACGATTACTTTTCCCAATGGCACGATCTTTGGTGGCGCCTCGGGTAACCAGGCGAGTTCGCTCGCCCAGATCATGGTTGAAGCCAACAATAACAACATGAGGGATTACGAGGAGCTCCAAGGGACAGAAAGCCGGAACCTGCAAACCTCACAGCAAGCCCTGGGGATACTGGAACAAATGTCACAGCAGCAGGGCACCGGCGAAATTACGCTGTTCTTCCCCACCGGCTCGGCTACTTTGCCGGCAAGTGGGTTGCAATACGACCGGCTCGTGCGTTTCCTGGATTACCTCGCCCGCGACAGCCGGGGCCGCCAGGTCATCTTCGTGCTCATCGGCAGTGCGTCGGCGACGGGCGGCCTCAGCCTCAACGAGAAGCTATCGCGGGAGCGCTCCCAGGCGCCGGAATCCGTCATCGACCAGTACCTGGTCAATGTGCCGCACCAATTCTTCAAGGTGTACGGCATCGGCGACATCTATAGTCCGAAAAACGTCACGCTGCAGGAAGACCAGCGCTACCAGAACGTGCGGATCATTGCCGTGTACGAGACCACCCAAATTCCTGGGCTGCCACCAACTTCATAGCAGGCGGAGGCGATTACCGGGGAGTGGGACCCGTTGTCGCTGTGAGCGCCTCTAAGCAAGGTGCTGTATCTGGGGCAAAATTGAACGATCCTGAACGGTGTTGAACGGAAAATTGAACTATAGCGCGGTGTCCCTGAACCGCCCGGCGCCGTAGAATACACGGCATTCAACCTTATAGCTGGGACTCAACAGCTTGGAGGAGAAGAAGAAAGGAAGGGCAGATGTCCCGTATCGTAGTGCGCGTTATTACATTGGCTGTCGGCATGACCCTGGTCGCCTCGTCATCCTGGGCGGCGGGGCTGTACCTCTATGAAAATGGGAACCCTGACCTGGGCCTGGCGGCGGCTGGCCGCGCGGCGCTGGCGCAGGACGCTTCAACCGTCGTGGGCAATCCCGCCGGCATGACGCGCCTGGACCGGTCGCAACTGACGTCGAGTGTGGAGACGCTCCTCCCGTCGATGCAATTTGACCGGGGCTCCGGGACCACCTTCAGCGGCGGGAATGGCTTCAACGCGGGAACGTCCTTTCCGTCGCACGGCTCTGCCAGTATTCCCGCTCCGGCGGGGAGTTTGTTTTATGTCTACAGTCTATCCGAGGACTTGAAACTTGGGGCGGGTGTGCTCTCTGGCTACGGCGGCGCCATGAATTATGGGAAGGAATGGGTCGGGCGCTACTTTATCCAGAAGGCGCAAATCTTCTCCTTCACGATCAACCCCGGGTTCGCCTATCGGGTGAACGAGTGGCTGTCGGTCGGGGCCGGGTTTAGTACTAACTATGTCCTGCTCTCGCAGACTACCGCCGTGAACAACCTGGCGGAACGGCTGCCGGATGGCCGCCTCAAATTCAAAGCCGATGACTGGGCGTTTGGCGGCAACGCCGGGGTGTTAGTGGAACCAAATTCACAGATGCGATTCGGCATTACGTACCGCTCGCAGGTGGATACGTCGTACACCGATAAAATCAAATTCACCAATCTGGGTCCTGGTTTACGGCGCGCCTTAGAGCGGGGGGGCCTAGTCGGGGGCGAGACCACTCTCGATCAAACCAATCCGCAGACCGTGATGGCCAGTTGGTATTATGCCGTCACCAAGAAAGCCGCACTGATGGGCAATTTCGGTTGGCAGAACTGGCAACAGTACAGCGATGTGGGAATCTCGGTGAGTTCTGACACGACGACGCGGAACATCCAGGCCAATCAACACTTTCACGACACCTGGCATGAAGCCATTGGGGCCCAGTATCGTATTGCTCCCCCCTGGCTGCTCTCGGTTGGATTCGCGCATGACAGTGCGCCGGTGTCGAAATTCCACCGTACGCCGTCGGCGCCGTTTGATGAGAATTTCCGGTTTGGCGTGGGGTTACAGTACGACTGGAGTGAACGGGTGACAGTGGGCGCGGCCTATGAGTTTCTTGATCTCGGAAACGCGGAGATCGCTAACCTACAGCGCCCGGCCGGCACGCTGCAAGGGGAATACTCGAGTAACTATGTGCATTTTGCTGCGCTGAATGTGATCTGGAAATTCTAGCCGACAGGGAGGAGAAGGCCATGCGCGGAACTGACGACTTAGGACGGGGACCCCCGACGTAGCGATCCGGCTGGGGTTCGGTGGCGAACATAACTCTCTTTGGCAAAAAGATGAAAGGAAAAAAGTATGTATACGAACCGAATGCTGTCCAGGCTGATGTTGGGAATCACTTTCCTCTTAGTTATGACTACGGCTGCGGCGGCCCAATCGCCTTCCGGGTCGGTCGCGTTTGAGAGTGGCGAGGCCTCAAACATGGGCGCTACCATGTGGGTGGGTTGTTCGCTGCTCTTCAAAGGCAAACTCTATGGGTGCACGATAAGCGGGCTTTCCACCCCCGCCACTGGTGGCAGCGGCGTCGTGCGGGTTTCGGGCATGGTGTACGGCCTGAAGAAAATGGCGGCCTTTGCCGGCACCTACAAGGCGGTGGGAGATAACATCGCACTGGGACAGGGCCATCTGACGGTGAAAAACCAGAACGGCGTCAAGATGATCGTCAGTGCTTTTGGACAGATGACGGAATTGCAAGTAGCCGATAGTGGGATCGAGATCAAGCTGAAGTAAGCAGGGAAGCAAGCCCGATCAAGGAGTCTGATGGCGATTGCTGGCGACGAATGGAGAGCCCGAATAAAAGGAGGGAAGTATGACGTGCACGAACTGAACGTTCCGCGTGTGGCAGGAGAAGGGACCGTCCCTTTTGCTTTGGCAACGGAGACGTACATCAGAAGATGCAATGGGAACAACGGAAAGGAGAGCGAACATGAAACGGAGCGTGAGACAGTTTGTCGCTATAGTAGTAGCAGCCGCATCGCTGCTGGGGGTGGCCAGAGTGTGGGCCCAAAGCATGAATATTCCGGGACCTATGTCCGTGCGCTTTGTCGGCACGATTCAACCATTTGCGGAAAAGAAAGAAAGCGATCTGAACATCCTGATAGTCTATGTTGACAGCCAGAAATTGATGTTCAACGTGACTGAAGTGTATACCAATGGAGTGCGTGATCCTGCGGGACTCCTGCTCAGTCACATCTGGCCGCAGGAGCTGTATTTTTCCGGGCCTGCCCGCCGTCTTGAGCCGTTTAAAAATTCCGCCAATCTGGGGAAGCGGTTCACCATTGAGGGTTTTCTTTTTACCGGCGACAACATGCTCTCGGTCATGGCCGTGAAGGTGGGCTGAGCCAGACCGTAAAGAAGGTGGAGATCGCGCAAGCTCTCTAGTGTTCCGTCGCAGTGATTTTGCGGGTCTGTCATTCTGAGGCCGCAGGTCGAAGAATCTCATGTACAGTTCTCGGTTTGGCGAGATTCTTCGCCTCCGCGTTGCTCCGGCTCAGCATGACATCTAGCATCTTCAAGGAAAGATTTTATGAGAAGGAGAAGAGAAGATATGGGAGCAAGAAACAACCAAATGACGCGATGGGCCTGGGCCCGCTACGGGATGGCGATGCTCTGCCTGGCCACAGTGACGACCGCATGCTCGGCGACCCAGCAGGTGAAGGTCACGCAGACGGACCTCAAGTGCGGCTTTCTGGGCAGCGCCTGCGACCGCCTCACGCCAGGAGCAGAGGGCCAGGCCGCCCTGCGTTACCTCAACCCCAACGCCAACTGGACGCAGTACAACAAGATTATCCTCGACCCGGTGACGTACTGGGGCAGCGACACCACGAAAATCTCGGCCGCCGATCAGCAGACACTGGTGAACTACTTTGACCAGGTGCTACACGAGGACCTGGGGAAGAAATTCCAGATCGTGGACCAACCGGGTCCGGGGGTGATGCGGTTGCAGGTGGCGCTCACCGATGCCGAGGCGGCGACGCCAGGGTTGCGCTCGATTTCGATAATCATCCCGCAGGCGCGGACGCTGAACACCCTCAAGTATTTGGCGACGGGCACTTACGCCTTCATTGGCGCGGCGCAGGCGGAGATGAAGCTCATAGACTCGGTTAGTGGGCAGGTGCTGGCGGAGGCGGTGGACCGGCGCGTGGGCGGCGGGGCGATCAGTGCGGCGGCACAGTGGCAATGGGGTGATGCCGAGAACGCGATGAAAGCCTGGGCCACGCAACTGACCGACCGCCTGTCCACCTGGACCTCAGGGGCAGTGAAACCGTCATGAGGTAGGTACCTGATCAAGGGAGAAGGAAACAATATGGAGACGCAGCGCATGACAAGGATATTTAGGTTCGACATCGTGGTTCTGCTGCTCACCTGTGTGTTGGTGAGCGCGCCGACCAAGGCCCAGGCTCAGGATCCGACGATGGATATCGTCAAGAAGATGAAGGAAGTTTTCGAACCGGTCCGGCCCAGCACCCGTAGGGTGGTGCTTACGGTAACCTCTGGGGGAGAGACGGTCCAGTTTGTTGCGGGCCAGGCACGCAAACAATTGTCCGACGGCAAGCGGATGATCATGGTCTTGTTACAACCGATGGATCTGAAAGGCAACAACTATCTGGTGTGGGAGCCCAAGGATACTAAGCCCACCGCCGTGTGGGCGTGGGTGCCCTTCTTGCGCCGCATCCGGGAATTTACCACGGTCGATGCCTACGAGCATTACCTCGGGAGCGACTTTACCTTCGCGGACCTGGGATTCGTCCGCCTCCACCCCTACTACCGGTTGCTCGGCGAGGAAGAGCACGGGGGGAAGCAGACCTACAAGATCGAGGAGACGGTGCCGAAGGAGCGCGCCTATTACTCGCGGGTCGTGACCTGGGTGGACAAGGCCACCCTGCTCCCGGTGCAGCGGGACTACTACGACCCGGCGGGGACACTGTGGAAGACTGAGACCTTTGAGGTCACCACCATTAACGGCGTACCCACACCGATACGAATTGTGATGAAAGACCTGCAAGCGAAGACCAGCACCATGCAGCAAATCGATAACGTCAAATATGATGTGGAGCTTCCCGATGCGCTCTTTGACCCCATGAAGCTTCCCGTAGCGGCTGATTCTCCCCTCTGGCAGTCGTCTGGAGCCCAGGCCGGCGCGGCCCAATAGTCACAGCGCATTCGAGTTGCCTGAGGGAAGCGTCGAAGGAAATGGGAAGAAGGGAAAGCATAATGGTGTGTACACGCGTGGTCGTGTTAGGACTTGTCCTGCTGGCTGCGGTCAGCGGGTGCAGCAAAAGCCCACAAGAGCAGGCACGGGATAAGCTGGTCGGAGAGCTGGGGGTGCCGTGGAGTAAGGAGGAGTTCATCCAGGCAGCCCAGACCGGGCATGCGCAGGTTGTGGAGTTGTTTTTAACGGCGGGGATGGGAGCGGACGTAACCGATGCGGGTGGCACAACCGCCTTAATTTGGGCGGCACGCAATGGGCACGCGGATACGGTGAAAACTTTGCTCAACAACGGGGCCGACGCGAATATGATAGACACGGCCGGCAAGACCGCCCTGATTTGGGCAGCCGGGGGCGACGATATTAGCTGCGTGCAAATCTTGTTGGACAAAGGCGCGAACGTGACTGTTGCCGCCCTTGATGGTTCCACCGCTTCAGCGGTGGCGCAACAGAAAGGCAACACCGATCTTGTCAAACTGTTTGAGACTTCTGGAGCAAAGAAATAGCGGGGAAGCCTCACCGATAGTCCGTCGCAAAGTTGTCGCCCTCGTGCCCAGGCTCTGCCTGGATACGCCCTAGAGGCATGGCACACCAAGATATGGATTTGGTAATTGCACCTCCTGTTCGGGTGCCACTGGCGGCTGGTCCCAATATTGTCCGGAAAATTTTTCTGTCTCGTGCCCAAGACTGGGGCTTTGCCCTTTGGAGTGCGGGAGCCATGCTCCCGCTTTTGCTGGGCCGTGCCACCTGCCACACGGCCCTGGGCTCACCCTCAGCGCCCGGGAGCCAAAGCGCCGTCCAGGCCGGCGCACTCCATATAAGTGTGCCTCCGACGCACAGCGCAATAAATTTATTCCGGACAGTATTGGGCTGGTCCGCCAGTGCGAGCGGTGGGCACGGGCAGGCAAGCTGCCCGTGGCACCCCGATAGCAGTGTGTTCCCTCTGAATCCGGATCTTGGTGTGTTCCTCATAGAGGCGGAGCTTGGGCTGGTGAAGGACCTCAAGTTGAGAGATTGCTGGAGTACTACGGGGAGGACCCCGTTTTTACGGGTTGGCCTTGGCCGGCTCTGCGGCGCGCACAGCGGACACCTGCAATACCCCTTCCTCGACCCGGAGCCACCCTTCAAGGACAATCGGCCGGTTGTGCATCTCAGGGGTCTGCAAAGCCGAAAGTACGGGGTCGTCGGCAAGCAGCCGCAACCCCAACCCAGAAACCCTCTGCAATTCCTCCTGGGCCGGATAGGCTGGGATCACAGGCTCGACCTGGCTGACATGCAAAAGCCACGGCTGACCGTCGATCAACACGCTGAGCAGGGGAAAAGCCGAGACCTGCGGTGTCTTCACTGCCTCCAGGACTCCGGTCAGGCGGACCTCCGGTGCGGGCTGCAGAGGGAAGCCAACATCGGCATCCTGGGCGTGTAGCCCTAACGGCATAGTCAGGCACAAGAGACCCATCACCAGCACCATCTTCTTCTGTAAGTCGGTTAGATTCTCGCTCAGTTTTTTCTTCATGATCACGCCCCCGCTTCTCTATAATATTGGAACCGAGGAAAAAACAAGGACACCTTTCACTTTCTGTCTCCTGTTACTGTTTGGCGAACTATATTTAACGCTCCCGAACCGAAATCCGAACGCTGTGAAGGTATTCCTGAACTGAACAAAGCCATACAATGAAAAAGGTTGAATATAGACCAATGCTCCACAAAGACCTCTCGAAGACGTAAGCATATGTCGAAGAACAAACCTTCTCTGCCGAGTGATTGTGCGTTTGTGGTCCAGCTACGCGGGGACGCGGCAGTTGCGCAAGGGGATTTCCGCGGGCGAGTCGAACACTTGGTGTCGATGCAAGCGACCCACTTCGAGTCACTCGAAGAGTTGATAGGGTTTATCGTGCGTGTTATGTCTGCGCGGCAGACCGACGACGACTAAGTCGTGGTGAGCCGGTAGCTCGCGGATGGCGGTGAGTGTGACTGCAAAAGAATTTCAGGGACTGTCCCAATTCGTGATAGGTTCAGCGTGGGTGTAAGTGAGCAAAAAGAACGACGTGAATTCAGGAGGAGGATATGGTGACTACACGTAGAATAGCTCTGCTGGTTCGAGGCGGGTTCACCCTTGGCGGGCTGGTCTCGGGAGAGCGCCTGGGGAGGAAGTTGTTGCGGCTCGGGCTGGGCCGGAGAGTGGCCTTGGCGCCGGTGAAGTTGTTGCCTTGGCTCTGTCTGCTGATGGTTGTGAGCGGCTGTGCGTCGCAGCAGCAGTTCCTCAACCAAATCGAGCCTACTGCGCTCAGTGCCGCCCAGAATCGGGCGCAGTTCGAACTGAACTGCCCCAGCGTGACGACGTCGATTCTCTCGCGCAAGATGATCCAGCCCGTCTGGGCCGGAGGGATCGAACGCGCCGAGTACACGATCGGCGTGAGCGGGTGTGGCAAGAGGTCAGTCTACATGGCGGTCTGTCCTGATGCCAGTAACTGTAACGCCTTTGCCCAGACCGGCCGTATTATCGATCAGCTGAATTGAGCGTAAAGGTGAAGAATGACACCATCAGTGAATGAAATTTCTCTTTGCGAAAGGAGGCTTGCGATGAGGCAGATATTAATCGTGCTTGGGTTAGTTGTTTTGTTGGGC
>JACQEL010000465.1 GCA_016200595.1 Deltaproteobacteria bacterium | reverse complement strand
TACTCGCGTCGCTGCGCGGTCAAAAGGTTCTGCAGTTGCCGTAGCAAGGCGCAATGCGAGAGCATAACCATCATCACCAAGAAGCCCACGCCAGGTTTCCGCATCCCGAGTCTCAACGATTTCAATATCCACACCAACTGGCGCTGGCCCGATCAGTGCTATAGAGATGTCCGTATCATCTGCTAGGCTCACATCAATGCCAGAGAAAGCTCGGGCGATAGACGCGGCATCGAACCGTAGCTCGGGCTTGCCATCAGCTCGGTAAGCTACAGAGATCTGTGTTGGTGGGAAGTCCAGGTTTCTGTGCTGACAGGCGAAAGCGAGAGCCGCCCGGCGTGTTGCCACTAAGTTTGCGAATACCGACTGTTGCCGAGGAACGGAAGTGTTGACACGAATCCGTTCGATGTCTGCCTTTGAGATCTCACTCAGGTCATCCAAATTCTGCAACTCCTCATGATTCACTACAGCAAGCGTCAGAGGAACTTTCGGTAAGAGCGCCCGTAGGTCGCTTCCTAACCGAGAGAACGGAATAGGTGTGACCGAAGGTTTTGCGGAGATTCTTTCTCCAACTTTTGGCGCACGGAGCAGACACCCTCGTATGGTCTCGACTGGCTCACCCGCCGAAGTGAATACCGAGAAATCTGCAAGGAATTCCCCTTCAGCCTTTTCGCTCACCGTTACTTGACAGAGCAGTCGCGTACCCGCAGGCATTGGTCTGTGAAAGCGAATCTCTTGTACGCGTTCCGGAAGACAGCCTGGTGGAAGGATCAATGCACCGGATTGGAGAAAGGCGTCACGAGCGACGGGATAAGGAGTCAAGGTGCTTTGTTCGTAGTGGCTGTTGTAGTAGCGCGCACCATCCGGAACTTGGATGTCAGTGAGGCTCTCCTGAGCCATCCGCAGCGTGCGAATTGCGGTGATGCGTCGGAAGAACTTCCCCTGGAACAGAGGCACAGGGCTGAAATTCTCCGGGTCCTGTGCAAGCGGTTCAGGCACCTGGGGCAGGGTAGGCAGGTCAGTAGCCTGCGGCATTTCCAAGCAGAAGACACACTCAGCCGTGAAATGGTTTTCCTGAAAGTTGTCAGTGTCCGAGCGGATTGCAACTCGTATCCGTAATGTGTCGTCTTGGAATGCATCAGCCAAAGCCAGGATTCGCATCGTGATGCTGGCATCCTCCGGGATAATCAGAGGACGGCGAAACTCGATATTTTGCAGTACCGGCGGATCTTCCCGCCCGGCACAGGCCATCGCGGCTTCAACTATCGCTTCGATTGCCATCACACCAGGGAAAAGCGGAGTGCCCTCGAACGCGTGCTCTGGCACATAAAAATCGGTCTCGTGCGACACTGTGGCCTCAGCCACGATTTCCGTGCTGGGAATCCAACGGAGTACGCGTTCGAGAAACCGCCCGCGGATGCCAGAAACTGGGGGAAAGAGGTTCACTTCAAGGTCTGGCGTTAAACGTCCAGTGATGACAAAAGTCGAGCTAGCCTGCGGATGCTGTAGTAAGTTGAGGTAGGCAGCAACTCCATCCCGAGTATCGATAGTGGCGACACCTCTTAGCGCCAGGGAATCGAGCGTGCCCAGCTTCTTGCCCAACCCCACCTCTGACCATACAGAATAGCCCAACGAGACACAGTGTACGTGCGGGTAAGCGGTGGCGATCTCACTAAGGGCGCCGTCGAGCCAGGCATTCGCAAAAGTGTAATCGGCCTGACCCTGCATGCCAGTCTTGCCGAGCACAGACGAGGTGACATGCACAGCCTTGAGCCGCTGAGGTGGCACGACGGTCAGTAAATTATAGAGACCACGCGCTTTAACACGGATGCAGCGCAAACAGATCTCAAGATCCATGTCGCGAAACAGATGAAGCTGACTGACGCCCGCGCCGTGAAGAATCGCTGTCACCGGCCCTAGCTCAGGCTCGACGTAGTGTCCCGCTTTTTGCACAGCTTCTAATTCTGTCACATCGCACTGCACGTAGCGGTGACGAATTCCCTCCTGGGTCAGCCGTTGCAGGTTGCGGAGGATCTCATGCTTCTGCGGGTCTGCCTGTGTGTCGGGCAACGGCGAAGAGCCCAGCAACGCCAGGGAAACTCCAGTCTGCCGCGCGAGTGCCAGCGCAAGCTCACAGGTGATGCCTTTTGCACCACCTGTCACCAACACGACATCGCCGACTCCTAGTTTACACGCTGGGAGCGTGGGCGTCTCGCCTGCATTTTCAGGAGCGACCAAGATGGTCGCGCTCCCAGGTAGCGGACATGCCACCTCGGTCATGCGCAAGCCATCCGTGCCATAGCTGAAAGCAACACGATCATTCGCGGTTTGCAGTTCCTGAAGCGCGACCGTCGCCCACTGCTCTACAGACCATGCTTCTGGCACACGCACCCACTTTGTCTGGACACCGGGGTACTCCAAGCGCAGGGACTGCAAGAAGGCACGTCCCGCATCGAGATCGGCACCGTCATCGGTAGCGCCGGCTTCCAGCCGGCTTGCCGACAAGATGTCGGCGCTACGGCCATACGGGCGCAGGATCAGGCAACGCAATGCTGACCAGGAGGCTTGGCGCCCATGACCAACGCGGCGGAAAAGGTGAAACAGTTTCTCTGCCAAACCTTCAACACGATCATCGAACTCGGCAGGAGTACAATCTAGAAACGGTTTCTCTGCTTCAGGAAGCACGACAACCAGGAGCGCAAGATTCGCAAGGTCAGATAGTGCGTCGTTGTTCGGAAGAAGAGAGGGCGCCTGAAGCGTCTCTATTGACTGCACGATAGGGGCTAAACCCTTCTCGCTAAGATGCTTAGCAATAGCCTGAGCCCTCTGACACCCTGACTCGGCCACAATCAGAGCAATTCCATCGTCAGGGAGTGGGAGAGGGAGGTCATCCTCTAAAGGTGCGGCGATCGATGCCATGCGGAAGGTGCGCACCCAATTGTCCAGGCTTTCGATCGGGGAAAAGAGAACGTCACTTCTGCCTTTAGATTGTTGCCGTGCGGGGGGTTCATCTTGGGTCTCCAGAAACGCCTCAATGAGGGCATCTAAGCGCGCATTGGCAAATACTCCCGAATCCGCCGACACCTCTCGCTTGAGTTTGCGACCAAGGATGAGCACAAGTTCGCCTGCCTTGATGGAGTCGAGGTTGAGATCATCGCGCAGCCGCATCTCCGGCGAGATCGAAGCTGTGGGGTAGCCGGTGCGACGAGCGATCCACTCGATAGCGAAAGTCAGTAAGGATTCCTTATCCGCGTTTGCCTCTTCGCGAGCCGGTTCCGTTGCTTGGACAGGTTTCGCCGTGAGCGCAAGCGGAGCCGTAAGCTCGTTTGCAGCGCCGTTCCCGGTATAGTGTCGATAATCTAAAGCAATGAAGTCTCTCAAGAATGGACCACGCTCGGCGAGATACTCTGCAAGGCCGGACTGGCTGACTTCCGCGGGCAACAACGCGGCTGGGAGCGTGCCCACTCCTGGTTGGAGTATGATCGTCGGCTCCTTCACCGGCCGTTCGCAGGGGTTGACGATAAATATCGGATTGTAGTTGTCCAGTGAAAACGGACGATAGAAACGGTGAGCAAAGAGTCGATCAAGCGCTAAGGGAAACCCTTGTACAAACGCACGCGCAAGGACTACGTTCAGCAGGTGGAAACTATCCTCACCGGCGAGATCAGTCGGCAGACATTCCACTGTGCTCGTGCCCAGGATGTCACGCACCAGACCGGTCAGTATCCCTCCAGGACCAACCTCAATCCACAGCGTCGGTCGCTGCTGCGCTGCCTGTAACACCGCGTCGGTGAAGCGTACCGGCTGACGAATATGGTTGCCTAGCAAAGTGCGGTAGTTGGTGTCTTTGATGATCTCTTGACCAGTGGCGGTAGAGATGACGGTTCCCGAGAGAGCCTGGAAAGATACCCGATCAAGAGCTTCTCGAAATGCTACGGCTGCAGGAGCCACGATATCAGAATGAAATGCATGAGAGACCGGAAGTTGCCGGCATCCCACTTGCTGTTCTGCACAAAGCTGTAGCAGTGCACGGATCGCATCGGACGTTCCTGAAACAACAGTCTGCCGAGGGGAGTTATAGTTCGAGATGGTAAGCGCCGTGCCAAAAGGGGCGAGCAGCTTTTCTACCGTGTCTGGGGGTGCAGTAATGGCTGCCATGGTGCCTAGGTCTTCCAACTGCAGGCCAGCCATCGCTTGCCCGCGGAGGGCGGCGGTCCGCACTGCTGTGACCATATCGCAGGCTCCCGCCGCACACAGCGCGCTAATCTCACCGAGGCTATGACCAATCGTCAGCGTGGGCTTCAGACCAAAGAAATTGAGAAGCCGTAGCATTGCCAGCGAAGACAGCACGATAGCCGGTTGCGCTACGAGCGTGTGGCGGAGTTCTGCTTCCCATCCGCTCCGTGTGGCTTCGTCGGCTGTCAGCAGGTCGCGGAAAATGGCTGGTCTCAGCCCATGTGGCAGCACATCTGCAATCGCTCTATCTGCTTGCGCGTACAGGTCACGGATAAAAGGGTAGCGGTGGGGCAGATGCTCTCCCATGTTCAGGCGCTGAGATCCTTGGCCAGGGAAAAGCATGACAAGGGTAGGCGTGCCGGTCGTCGCACCAGCGAAGATGCCTGCGGCAGGATCATTCACAGCCACCATCGCTTTGTTGTCAGAGAACTTTTGCGCAACTGTGCGTAACATCGCAGCCAGTTCCCAGGGGGAGTCAATCACAAGAGCTAGGCGAATCGTGCCACTTGGGAGCAGTTGGGTTAAAGTGGCGGCAAGGTCGGTGAGTTCCGCCCGGCAGATCCGCTCAGCGATAGGGATTAACTCGTTCACTCGCTGTTGCAGTTCCTGGCGGCTGTTGGCGGCTAGGAGAATGAGTTCTGACTTTTGGTGACTTCCCAATAATGCCAGATCTTCCTGGGATGGCGTGTCTTGCAGATTCGCTTCCTCTAAAGTGAGGTGCGAGTTGGCACCACCGAAGCCCATTGAACTGACCGATGCACGACGTGGTGTTGCTCCAGAAGACCAGGGTTTCCCTTGGAGATTCGGGCGTAGGCGGCCTAGCGGTTTGCCAAACACAGGGGTTGGCCGTTCGCAATTCACCGTTGGCGGCAGGATCTTCCGTTTCAGGGCCATCACTGCCTTAATCAGACCGGCCGCACCTGCGGCTGCCTTGCAGTGCCCAATGTTTGCTTTGATACTACCCAACCAACAGATCTCATCGCCCGGAGAGGCTTCCAGCAGGCAGCGGATCGCCGAGATTTCGACTTTATCTCCTACTGCTGTGCCGGTGCCGTGGCCTTCGATAAGACCAACGGTTGAGATTGTGTAGCCAGCTCGCTCGTAGGCGCGGCGTAGAGCCCGTGCCTGCCCTTCAACCTCAGGTGCTGTGATCCCACCGCTGCCATCGGAGGAGTAGCCCCAGCCACGAATGAGGGCATGGATGGGATAACCTGCTGCCCGCGCATCTTCTTCTTTCATCAATATGACGAGGCCACAACCTTCGCCGGTGAGCATGCCTGCCGCGCGTTCGTCATAGGGGCGGATATCATTGACCGCTAAGGCGCGTGTCTTTGCAAATCCAACGATCTCGAAGGGATCGAGGCTGACATCAACACCTCCAGCAAGCGCGATATCCATGTCTCCATCGAGCAGCGCGTTACATGCCGTCTCCACGGCTAGCAGTGACGACGAACACGCGCCGTCGATGGTGTAGCCGCCAGCCCCCAGGTCGAAGTAATTACATATACGGCCAGCGATGGTGTTAGACATGTTGCCTGCCAGGGAATCTTCCGTGATCTCCGGCAGGGGCGCCTCATAGATTTGCTGCACAGCCGCTACCAGAGCGTCAGCTTGGGTTGCATCATAGGTGCTGCGTGCCAGGACACGACGGACAGCACGTTCCATGTAAGGCCAACGAAACCGGAGGTTATGACTGCGAGAGAATTCTCCGGTCAAGGTGTTGCCCAGCACTACCCCTATGCGTGTACGATCAAGAGCGTCGAGCCTCAGCTTCGCGTTCTCAATCGCGGCTTTGGCCGTAGAAAGTGCCAGCCAATGTGCCACATCGGAAGCCTCGACCGTCACCGGCGGAATGCGAAATGCGACAGGGTCAAATGTCCAGTTGGTGATGACCGCAGCTAGGTCACAGTAGCTCTTGCCTGGGGCTGTTGGATCAACATCGAAGTAGTCACGCGGCAAACGTTCTGGAGGCATCTTGCGAAAGAACCGCCGGCCAGCCAGTACGTTCTCCCAGAGTTCTTCGGGCGAATGCGCGCCAGGATAGACGCAAGCCATGCCGATGATGGCGATAGAGGATCGGGGGAAGTTTGTATATGTCACGGGGAGGCTCATCTCTGTCAACGCTTTTTTCGTGGCCCTGCGCGGCTGGTCACTCAGCGCTTAGAAGGATTGTTATAATAGCCCTTTTCAATCTTTTTAACTTCTTTAGAAGGCATTTCGCTGGTTGATACCATCCAAATACAGCTTTTGTCAATCAAAATCCGTAAATAGCAAGTTCATGATTCTCTTCTCCTATCTTATTCTGCCTCGCGAACTGTTATGGACAGCCCCAAATTGCTTGGCCGACGCCTTCGTTCCCTCAGACAGACTCGGGGTCTTACCCAAGAGCGACTGGGAGAGTTGGCGAATCTTAATTACAAGTACCTGGGATCTGTAGAACGAGGAGAGGGAAATCCTTCACTGCTGGTTCTAGAACGGATTGCCGTGGCGTTGGAGGTGGAACTGTCAGATCTTTTTCGTTTCGCCCATGAGGAAACCAGCCCGAAGGCGCTGAGAACATCCCTCGATCACCTGCTCGCTGCCGCCGATGTCGAGCAACTGCAGATGGCCTGCAAGCTGCTCAGAGCGTTGCTGACATGAGAGACCCGTGCGGGTTGATTGTGGAAAGCTGGAGGTGAGAATAGAAGAGATGATGAAGTAAACGCTATGTCTCAACGAAGGAAATCAAAGACAACCGTCCTCAACGCCAAATTTGACGAGCGCTACGTGCACCGGGCGGCTGAAGGGAGCCATCCGTCGCAAGTGTCCGGCATGTTTAAGGATGACCCGACATTTGCGGAGTTTCGCGAAATCCTCCATAAGCAGCGCAAGGAAGTCTATCGGCGGGCGAACGAAAAAATTGTCGCACGTACGCGCAAAGAAGGAAAGGCAAAAAGGTGTTCGTTCTCGACACCGATGCCATGACGTACGACCAAAACGCGCACCCACTCCTCAGCGGGAAAGTGAAAAGCACGCCCCGTGAGCACCTCTTCATTGCGTCAATCACAATCGAAGAACAGTTGAAGGGCCGGCTGGCTTATATCAGCAAACACAGAAACGACCTGCACAAGTCGGCCTATGGTCAGGCCGCCCTCGTTCAAACTGTCTACTATTTCAGTAAGTGGAACATTCTTCTCTTTAACACAGAGGCTGGTGGCATCTTTCGCCAACTGTAAAAGCAACGCTTTCGTGTCGACACCCAAGACCTTCGTATTGCAGCTATTGCTCTTCTGCACGGCTTTCCCGTCGTCACCAGCAACGTACGCGACTTCGCCCAAGTGCCCAACCTCAAGGTCGAAGATTGGACCACCACCCACGCCTCATGAGGTTGACCGAACCTAAATCAAACCACACGAGATTGGCACAGTCCTGTAGGGGCGAAGCATTTGCGATGATGTCACCTGACCTGGATCTACGCAATTGGCAAATGCTTCGCCCCTACGCAACGCCGTGCGCACTGTCCTGATGTTTCGTGGTTCGATTTAGTGAAGCGCCTACCGTAGTGCGCCGCGCCACCGAGGCTGAACTGGCAAAAGTGTTGCAGCTCTAGCCCACGTGGTCTGTGGAGATTGAGAGGCAGTCCGTGCCCTACAAAAGCCCGGCGGATCTGGAGCGCTATCTGGCTGGTTTGCGCCAGGCGGGGTTGAAGTAATAGTGAACAATCCCTGCTGGGAGCGCGGGCGTCTCGCCCGCTCGAAAAGCGCCCAAGATGGGCGCGCTCCCAGGATGCACGCAAGTGCAAACCGCTAGAGGTGATTATTCGGGTAGGTTTTAAGGCACATACAGCAGTCGCTCTTGCCCCCCGCAGAATCTCTTGGTGAGC
The DNA here is from genome assembly GCA_016200595.1 of Deltaproteobacteria bacterium. Classification (GTDB taxonomy): domain Bacteria; phylum Desulfobacterota; class Binatia; order Bin18; family Bin18; genus JACQEL01. Next base: position 4,386 of record JACQEL010000465.1, on the reverse strand, counting down.
ACTATGAGTTCTTCCATAACCGCGGTAAGGTATTCACTCCCTACGACGGGATTCCCTTGCACGATGTAGAAGCATTCGGTAGTGCCCAGCCTAATCTTGGTTTTCTCGCCCTGTCGCACCTCCAGGCGGCAGAGCATATTGTTCTGGTCATCGACATAGGCGTACTCACCTAATCCCACCGGCTTGAGCGTGTCAGACCCGAGAGGCCAAAAGCGCTCTTCCCCAGTCGTCAAGCGCAGAGAGACCTTGCCACAGATAGCCGAGACATCGTGTGCACCCAGCGAGAGGCAGGTTTTGACTGAGACGAGATTATAGATATCGACGAGCAGGTTGACGTGTGGTAACTGCCCAGTTTGTAGAAGCACCTTGAGCAGGTTTTCCGCCGACGATACGTACTTTCTGTTTGATCGCCCCACCGCTTCATGCAGTTGCCGAAAGCCCTGTAATATGGGATCACTAGCTATTTTTTCCAGCGAGAGGCCGGTCAGGACCTCTTTGGTGACTCGCGCCTTGATCTCCTCGAATTCGCGATCTGCATCCCTATTTTCGACATTGCTCAGAGTAAAGACGGCACATTTTAAGCCTAACGCGAGTACTGCTTCGGAAATGTCGAAACCAATCTCTTTGCTCTTCATGTTTAATGACAGACCATCTCAGTAGAGTCCCAAATAGTTATCGAGCTCCCACTGGGAAACGCTGTCATGGTAGCGCTTCCACTCCTCTCGCTTCACGCGTATGTAATACTCCCCGTACTCTCGTCCTAAGGCCTCCATTACCACTTCGTCCCGTTCCAGTTCATCGAGTGCTTCATTTAGAGTTGTGGGGAGGAACTCAATTCCTGCGGCCTTCAACTCCTCCAGCGAGGTCTCGTAAAGATTCCGGTCGTTGCGTTTCCCGGCGGGTAAATTTCTCTCGATTCCGTCCAGCCCCGCTGCCAGCATCACCGCCGGGGCTAAATACGGATTGGCGGCCCCGTCCACCGTGCGGTTCTCAATGCGCCCAGGGCCTGGAATACGAATCATCTGGGTGCGGTTGCTCCCACCAAAAGTGATGTAGACCGGCGCCCAGGTGGCTCCGGAGCGTGGCGCCCCGCGAATCAAGCGCTTATAGGAATTGACAATGGGCGCGGTGACTGCCGCCAGGGCTTTGGCATGATTCTTCAGCCCACCGATAAAGTGGTAGGCCAACTCCGACAAGCCATTCTCGTCGCGCTCGTTGAGAAAGAGGTTCGTGTCTTTCTCCGCATCCCATAAGCTGACGTGGAAGTGGGCCCCGTTGCCAGTGAGATGGGAGAACGGCTTAGGCATAAAGGTGGCAAGGCAGCCCTGTTGTTCGGCTACCGTACGCACCATCCAACGAAAGAAGGTATGGCGGTCGGCGGTCGTGAGGCAGTCCGCATACGTCCAGTTGATTTCGAACTGACAGTTCGCATCCTCATGATCATTCGCATAGGGATCCCACCCCAGCTCATACATATACTTCAACAGGGTGGTGGTGAAATCTAAATTCCGGTTCAACGCGCGCAGGTCGTAGCAGGGCTTACCCAAAGTGTCCAACGGATCGTGCGGTTCACAGGTCCCATTGCTGTTGCGACGCACCAGCAGGAACTCTGGTTCGACCCCGGTTTTGAGCACGTAGCCCTTCTTGCGGGCCTGCGTCACTTGGCGTTGGAGAATAGTACGGGGACAATACGGCCACGGTGCGCCATTGACGTGAATATTACTCGCCACCCACGCGACCTTGGGACGCCAGGGGAGGACCGTCAGACTATCAAAGTCAGGGATAGCGATCATGTCAGGATCATGCGGCCCCTGCCCGATCTCCCCCGCGGCAAACCCGGCAAAACCCGCGCTACCCTGCGCCATGTCTTCGAGATGGTGCGCGGGAACGACCTTGGCTTTCGGCGCTCCACTCATTTCGACAAAGGAGCAGAGAAAGAATTCGATACCTCGTTCCTGAACGACCTTTGCCACGTCTTGCACAGTTTTCATGGGATGCTCCTTTCTTTCTGGCTGTTCTTCCGACACAACAACTGCTCTTAGCAGGCTGTTGAAAAACTTAGTCCAGAGCCCTTCGACTTCGCTTCGCTACGCTCAGGGTGAACGGAAGTTGTTGATTTTCCAGCCTCGCCGTTCGTGCTGAGCGTAGCCCTACGGGCGAAGTCGAAGCATGAACGGCTTTTTCAACAACTCGCTAATGGGAAACCGCTGCTGCGGCCTTTTCCCCTACCAAGCGATCCTCATAGAATCGTGACAAGGCAAACGGTTTAATCAAGTCCGGGGTCCTCCCCGTCGCAATGAGTTCCGCCATGGTTTTTCCCGACACCGGTCCGGCCTTAAAGCCATAAGTGCCCCAGCCGACGTCCACCAGGAACCCACGCACCTCCGGCACCTCGCCCATAATCGGGCTGTAGTCAGGGGTCATGTCGCACACACCCGCCCACTGCCGCAGCACTCGCACCTCCACTAATGCAGGGAAAAGCTCCAGCGTGTGGGCGGCTATCATCTCAAGAGTCGGCAGAGTAGACGCAGAACTGTAAGACGAGTAGGGATCGATTTCCGCACCGAGGACAAGCTCGCCCCGGTCGGTCTGGTTCACATATACATGTAGGTTGGATGACACAATGACTTTGTCGAGGAACGGCTTCAGAGGCTCGGTCACACACGCCTGCAGCGGGTGAGAGACGATGGGCAAATTTACGCCCACCATGCGGGCGATAGTCGAGCACCAACCTGAGGTGACATTGAGCACGGTGCCAGTCTTGATCTGCCCGCGGTTAGTCTGGACTGCGGTCACCTGCCCATTCTCCGTCTGTATGCCCTGTACTTCGGTATGAGGATGGATTTCAATCCCCAGGCGATCAGCCCCGCGGGCGTACCCCCACACCACGGCATCATGGCGTATGATGCCACCAGGCGGATGGTACAGCGCCGCCCGAATTGGCTGATGGGCAGAGGTGCTGATATCAATGGCCGGCACGAGTCTTTTAATTTCGTCGGGGCCAATCAGGCGGCTGTCAACCCCGAGCAGCGCGTTGGCCTCGGCACGTACCCGCAGGCCATCGACCGCCGAGTCGGTGTGCGCAAGGGTCAGATGGCCTTGCTGCGAGAAAAGCACGTTGTAGCCGAGATCTTGTGAGAGTCCTTCATAGAGACGCACACTCTCGTGATAAAAAGGAATCCCCTCAGGAGTGCGATAGTTTGCGCGGATAATGGCCGTATTGCGTCCGCTGTTGCCGCTGCCGAGATACCCCTTGTCCAAGACGGCGACGTTGGTCACCCCACGCTTGCCGAGATAATAGGCGGCGGCCAACCCGTGCACACCTGCGCCGATGATCACCACGTCGTAGCGAGCCTTGAGGAAATGCGGACGCCACATCCTCTCCTTGCGGAACAACTGCAGCATCGCTTATTCCTCCGCGCGCAAAAGACGCTGCGCGGCCACACCAAAAGGCATAGCCTTAAATTCCTGACCAGCGTCCCTCAGCGTATCCCACAGGTACTCTGCGAACTCCCGCCCGCAGTAGACTTCGTATGCCAGCTTGCTTCCTACGTCAGCACGAATGACCAGGGCCTGCACTTTCGCCACTTCCCCCTGGGCACACCTCAGGTCAGCAAAACGGTGGGGCGAGAGATCGAGCGCCGTGAGCTTCCGTAGCAGCTCACGGCTGCAGGGTCCGACAAGCTGCACCGCCGCCAGGGCTGACGTGAGATTTGTCAGATGAATACACTCGTCCGTCGCGTGCAGCTGCTGCGTGAAGGTTTGCTCCACCGTCATCAGCGTGTCGGGTTCAGTGAGTAGTACCACATGGTCTCTGCTCAAACGGCAGCAAACTCCTTTGACCGCAGTCATACCGTTGGTGTCCTTCTGGGCCATCCGTTGCACGTGCCCGACCGGCGGCAAGGTCCCAGGAGAAAAGAGGCGTTCGAGTACTGGGGCAAGCTGTCTTCCCTGGAGGTCGAGCTTGCCCACCGGACTAATATCACACAGTCCCACTCTCTCCCGCACGGCCTGCAGTTCCTCCTCAAGTTGTCTATAACGCTCCGGCCGTTGCCAGCCACCATCATCCACCATCGCCGCACCCAGGGCGAGATGTTTGTAGTGGAGAGCGGTGCGTTTAATAAGAGGTAGAGATGCAGCCATATGGAGTGATAGAATTTGTAGCGCCGGCTTCCAGCCGGCCAGAGGCCGGCGCTACGCTTAAGCCCTCAAGTGTTTCCCTTCCGGGTCGTAAAAGGGAGCATTGACCAGATCGGCAACGGCCAGCGTCCCGTTCACCCGAATCTGTAAGGGTGTCCCGTTGGCCGCAATCTCCATCGGTACCCAGGCCAAGCCGATACACTTTCCGGTGTACGGACTCACACGTGCACTCGCGACGCGCCCGAC
>JACQEL010000453.1 GCA_016200595.1 Deltaproteobacteria bacterium | reverse complement strand
TAATCCTTGTCAAACACGCCGTGGTTGTACACGAACGCATCGGTCGCGCCCGGGAAGAACTCCAAGAGGAGCTTCTCCATCTCCGGGTAGAACACGCGCTCCACCTCCGCCGCGTCGTAAAAGTTCTGGCACTTGGACTCGCAGTGCGCCAACGCGACGCCCAGCTTGTCCATGCACTCCGGACTGGTGGGCGAGAGACCGGGGTAGTACTCCTCTATTCGTCGCGCATCGCGCAACACCTGCGGAAAATAGAGGCATCCCCGCCCGATGTCCTGCGCTTCCTTGCGCAACATTTTTGCCTCGGCCGCGCGCGCCGGGTCCCGCCAGATCGCGTTGGACGAGACGATCGAGTAGGACGGCTGCTCGAGGACGGTGTAGGGGAGCGGCAGGGCGACGCCGCCTGCAGGGGCCTTGATGTTGTTAGCCCGAATATATGCCAGGCACTCTGCATAGCTACGAAACCCGCCGCCCCACTTGGTCTCGATCGGGCCGGGGGGAGCGTTATCGATCATGTCGATCACCGCTTGCTCTTCTCCCTCGGCAATCTGGCGGAGCGCCGCCTCCATCGCTGCCGCAGTTCCCGCATCCCCGTCCCGATCGAACGACATGTAGGATAACCCGCCGTTCGCCGCGATGGGTGGTGGCTGCCCTTTGGTGAGTTGGAGAGGGGGCACATAGGCTGACGACATTCTCTCCGTACCCCCCGCACCGTGGTTCTCGCTGGCCTTGAGCCGGTCCATAGCATACCCCCTAGTGAAAGATGCCCAATCGTGGCACGCAGGGCTTGGAGTTGCAAGGGCTGGGAGTTCCTGGTCACACGAACTTACGCCGCGCCAAATAGCGCTACACATTTTACGCCAAATCACGTTGCAATTTACACCTTGAGCTGCCGTAAAGTCCGTGATAAAGCACCATAGGATATAAGATACGTTCTGTCCTGAATAACACGCACGGAGAGACTGGCTGATGTAGGGGTAGGGGAGCTGACTGCCCGAAATAGTTCAGGACATAATGTTTTGGCGCTTAAGGAGAAGGCTCCCCAGGAGCTCGTCGCGACGGCGACACGCGGGTTCAACCAAGATACCCACAAAGCGAATCTGCCCGACGACAGCCGCCCATCCTACGAGCGCACGGCGGCGGGCCGCTACTAACAACCCAGCCTGTTTATCGAGCGCATCATCCACGAGCACCGCGCCTTGCAGCGGCTCTGGGATGCGTCTTGACGCATAACGATCAGGCAATCGCCTCCAGGCCCTTCTTCTGCACCAACGCCAGCAGCTTTAAGGACGGCCCCTGCGGCTGTTTTTCGCCGCGTTCCCATTTGCTGACCAACCCTGTCGTCACATTCAGATAGCTGGCGAACACGGCCTGACTCACGCCCGCACGCTTCCGCATCTCGGCAATCTGCTTGGGCGAGAGTTTCACGACCGGCGTCAGGCACGAGGCGTCAAACTCGCGCATGGTTTTCGTGTCCAGGAGACCCGCCCGATGTAAGTCCTCCATCGCTTCATGCAACGCACCGAGCGCCTTACTGCGATACTTTTTCGTCATCGTCATCGACCTCCTGCAACGTTATCCCGATGTCGGCTTCGCTCAAGCGTAGATACGCTTGGGCTGCTTTCTGGTATTCTTGCAACTCGCCGGGGCTTAAATCCGCCTTATCACTCTTGGCGAACCTGTACAGGAACACCGCCCGGGTGCCTTTGCGATAGACAAGGATTGCCCGGTAGCCGCCTCGTTTGCCTTCCCCCGCTCGTGCGACGCGCTTCTTGATGAGACCACCGCCCAGGGCGCCGTCATGCAGGCCCGCTTCTACCTCGCGCACGGCCTCCGCCAGCTTCTGATCGCTGAGACGTTCCTTCCGCGCAAAGCGCCCGAACCACTTTGTCTTAAAGACCCGCACCCCACCTCTCGCTGTACCTTTTTATACTATAGCACCAGGTGCTATAATTCAAGAAAATTCGCTCAAGGATGTCACTATAAAAAACTTTAACCAGCACTTAGCTTTGGATGGAGTCTTAACATACAAACATATGATTACAGAAAGCCCGATTGCTGGGTTGTCAGCACAAGCCGTATCTCGCGCCAAAGTCTGGCCGCGCCTAATGAACTTTGACGAGCAAGATCGGCAATTGAGGTTTGGTGGCACGGGCTTCTAGCCCGTGCTGTGGACAGGCTGGAAGCCTGTCCTACCATTTCCTGACCGGCAGTCGCATTACCGATTTTGTCCGTAAAATCTCATTAGATCATTTCGCCGGCGTCGGTAAGCGCTCGCGGCCACAGCGCGTTGCGTGTTAATCACACGCATGGTTGGTTTCGCGCAAATGAAGCAGCAAACACGTATACTACGCTGTACCGACTCTCAACGAAGCACCGCTGTCTCTGTGAGAGGCCCTTCGTTTTTTAAGTGCGCTCTTGATTGAATTTCCTCGTCGCCGAGACGCCGCATGACCTGAGCCTGAATATCGTCGGGGCCACTACGTTCAGATCACATCTGCGCTGTCCGCTTGACAGGCTCCGCTCCGACACGATCGACTGACCGAGTTGCACAACCGGAACTGGATACGATAAGGAGGTTCGATGAAAGACAGACCTGAACGCCCCAAGGTAGTCATCATCGGCGGCGGGTTCGGCGGTCTGTATGCGGCGAAAGCCTTGTCGAATGAAGCGGTTGAAGTCACCTTAATTGACCGCAAGAATCACCACACGTTCCAACCGTTGCTGTATCAAGTGGCGTTGGCAGTGCTCTCGCCCGGCGAGATCGCCTCCCCGCTGCGTCATATCCTGCGCAAAGCGCGCAACGTGCAAACCCTTTTGGGTGAGGTTACCGGATTCGACACCACCGCGCGGCGCGTGAAACTCCTCGACGGCGCGGAACTCGGGTACGATTATCTCATCGTGGCTGCCGGAGCGCGTCACGCCTACTTTGGCCATGACGAATGGGAAGGTGACGCGCCGGGGCTCAAGACGATTGAAGACGCAGTGGAGATTCGCAGCCGGTTGTTGCTCGCGTTTGAAACGGCCGAACGCGCAGCACTCTTAACCGGCAGACAAACGCTAGTGAACTTCGCCGTGGTTGGCGGTGGTCCGACGGGCGTGGAACTGGCGGGCGCCATCGCTGACCTCGCGCGGCTGGCCCTGGCAAAAGATTTCAAAGCCATTGACACAACCACCGCACGCGTGCGGCTGTACGAAGGGCTGCCGCGCATTTTGGGCACGTTTTCGGAAGAATCCTCCCGGAGAGCCACACAGCAATTGCAAGAGCTGGGCGTCGAGGTGTGCACCGACAGTATGGTAACTGCGGTTGAGCCCGGACGGATCAAAGTCGCAGCCCAATGGATCGCGGCGGACGTCACCCTCTGGGCGACCGGAGTCGCCGCCTCGTCAATTGGCAAGGAGCTCGGCGTGGAAACCGACCGAGCTGGCCGCGTGCTCATTGAACCGGACTTGAGCGTCCCCGGTCATCGCGAACTCTTTGTTATTGGCGATCTGTCGGTGCTCACTGATACGAGCGGGAAACGAGTGCCGGGCCTAGCCGCGGCTGCGACGCAGCAGGGAAAAGCCGCGGCGGAGAATATCCTGCGCGACTTACACGGCGACACCCGACTGCCGTTCACCTATAAAGACCGGGGCAGTATGGCGACCGTCGGACGGCACCGCGCCGTGGCGGAATTCGGCAACCGGAAGTATTCGGGGTTGTTCGCGTGGCTGCTGTGGTCGGTGGTGCACGTGTTTCTACTGATCGGTTTTCGCAGCCGTTTAGCGGTGATGTGGCAGTGGGTCTGGGCGTATTTGACCCGCGCCGGCAGCAGTCCGCTTATTACCGAGTATCAACAAACGCATTCGCATGCGACGCCAACGGAACACGCGCCAACTCCCGCCGGGAGTAAGGGCGCTGCGGTAACCAAACAGTAAGGAGATAAACAGGAGCAGCATTGGGGCATTTTATCCCCCCCGCTTTTTTGTCCAGAGGAAACCCGTCATAGTCAGTAAAGAGGGATTTTTCCGGGCAGGAGAGTTCCATGGACAAGAAGCCACGAAATTCCAAGAAAAAATCGACTTACCGCGTGCGAACTCAGCTTATTCACGGGAGCGTGGATACCACGCGCTGGGACTATGATCATCACGTCATCCCACCGATCTCGTCCTCGACAACCTACCGGCTTAATTCGGCCCACCGCGGGGTGCAAGGATTCCTCGAATTCGCTCAGGACGATGTAGATGGGGCAAAGCGGGTACCGATTTATATTTATGATCGTCTCGACGAGCCTACCCGCGGCATGTTGGAGGAAAACCTCGCCTGTGCTGAAGGTGGGGAAACCGCTGTAAGCTTTGCTTCGGGTATGGCCGCGATCAGCGCCGCTTTGGGCGTGACGGTGAAAACCAACGAGGAGATTCTTGCTCATCATGTCGTCTACGGCTGTACCTACAGTCTCTTGACCAATTGGCTGCCGCGTTATGGTATTCACACCCGTTTTGTCGATTTACTGCAACCCCAGGATTTAGCAGCCGCCATCAGCGAGCGCACCCGCGTGATTTATTTTGAGACCCCAATCAATCCGACTCTCCAACTCATCGACATTGCTGCAATCCGCCAGACTGTGGACAAAGCCAATCGCAAACGCAAGGAGCCGATTCGCATTATTGTCGATAACACCTTTGCCACTCCCTATTGCCAGCGCCCCCTTGAGCACGGGGCTGATATCGTCGTGCACAGCTTGACGAAAGATATCGGCGGTTTTGGCACCGACATGGGTGGAGCAGTCATTGCTCCCCGCGACCTGCATAACCTCCTCATGTTTTATCGCAAAGACTTTGGTGGGGTGCTCTCATCCAAAAGCGCCTGGGCATTTCTCGTCTACGGGCTCCCGACCCTGGCAACCCGGATGATCAACCAGCAAAAAAAGCGCCATGAAGATTGCCCAGTTCCTAGAGCAGCAGCCGATGGTGAAGCAGGTGTCTTATCCTGGCCTGGAGAGTTTTTCCCAACGCGACCTGGCGCTGCGGCAAATGGTCGATTATCGTGGCCAATTCGCGCCCGGCTCAGTACTCTATTTCGCGCTGCAAGAGCCAGGGACCGGGAACCAACGCGCTGAAGCGTTTATCGACTTCATCGCCGAGCATTCCTATACGATCACGCTGGCGGTCAGTTTAGGCCAGATCAAGACCTTGATCGAAAATCCTTATGGCATGACTCATGCCGCGCTGCCGGAAGAAGAAAAGCTGGCAAGAGGGATCGAGCCTGGTGGTATTCGCCTCTCGGTCGGGCTAGAGGATTGGCATGATATCATTGAGGATCTCAAACGGGCGCTCGACTCTGTCAGCGCTATAAGCTGACGGCAAGCGGAAGTTCGCCCAACTGACTGGACGAATTTCGCGCTGCTCTTCAGCCCTGTGATTGGCGCAGAACTGCGAAAAACGTTCTGCGCTCTTCTCATTTCTGCAGCACTGCCTTCCGCTACCGACAAGTCCGGCCCTGCGACTTAAAACTTAGAACGTCCAGCCCGACCACAGATTCGGCCATTTCTCGCGGCACACGAGAGCACTAACAGGCTCAGAAAGATCGCGATGTGCCGCGCCATATCGGTCCGGTCTCGCCTTTTGCCATAGTATCTCGGCCGCTATGGTGAAGGGTCAAAGAAGGCAGAGAACCTACGGCGACAGAGCACTCGACTCGCGGCGAACAGCATACCACTGGGGGAAAGCGCCTCGTTAGCCCAGGTTGATCCACACTGATTTAGTCTGGCTCACCGTGAGCAGCGTCTCAAGACACTTGTCACGTCCGGTGCCCGACTGCTTGAAACCGCCCCAGGGCTGGGTCATGTCACTCAGGTCATAGCAGTTCACCCAGATGACACCGGCGTCGAGATCACGGGCCATTTTATGCGCGGTACGAATATCCGCCGTCCAGATGCCGGCCGCCAACCCATAGATGCTGTCGTTGGCAATCTGTACGGCTTCATCGATCGTTTTGAACGGCAATACTGCCGCAACCGGGCCAAAGACCTCTTCGCGCGCGATCCGCATGCCAGGATGCACATCGATAAATAAAGTCGGTTCGACATAGGCGCCGGAGTCGAATCCTGCCGGCGTGCGACCGCCAAGCACCAGCTGCGCCCCTTCCTGCTTCGCGATGTCGATAGAGGAAAGGACGCTTTTCTGCTGCTTTCGGCTGACGAGCGGGCCCATAGTGGTTGCAGGGTCAAGGGGATCGCCGATGGTAAAAGTGGCCTTGGTCTTGGCCGCGAACCGCGCAACGAACTCGTCGTGAATCCTGGCATCGACCAAAAGACGCGACCCGGCGCTACACATCTCGCCTTTATTGGCGTAGATCCCGCTGACCGCAAACTGCGCGGCGATGTCAAGGTCTGGCGCATTGGCGGTAATGATCTGCGGCGATTTGCCTCCGGTTTCCACGGTCACTCGCTTGAGGTTAGATTGTCCCGAGTACACCATCATCAGCTTTCCTACTGCGGTTGAGCCGGTGAAGCTGATTTTGTCGACGTCCATATGCAGGGCGAGCGTCTTCCCTACCGTGCCACCCGGGCCATGAACTACATTGAAGACTCCGGCCGGGCCTCCAGCTTCCATGAACAGCTGGGCGAGGAGGGTGGCTGAGAGTGGGGATTGCTCGGCGGGCTTGAGGATGACCGAATTGCCAACCGCCAAGGCTGGCGCGACCTTCCAGGCGGCAATCAGGAGCGGATAGTTCCAGGGCGTGATGCTCACTACCACCCCGAGGGGCTGGCGAAGGATATAGTGGAAGGTATCGGCCGCGGTGGTGGTTACGGTCCCTTCGATTTTGTCGATGGCTTCGCCGAAATAACGGACCGTCAACGCTGCGGCCGCGACATCACCGTTGGCACCAAGCAAATCCACGATCGGCTTGCCCACATCGAGCGATTCCAGCAGCCCAAACTGGAGCGCATTTTCACTAATCAGGTCCGCGAAGCGGTACATCACCTCCATCCGGGCGCGCGGCTCCATGCGCGACCACACGCCGGATTTGAAAGCTTTGCGCGCAGAGGCGACCGCCAGTTCGACATCCTCGACGTCGCCCAGTGGTATAGTAGCCACAACCTCATCACTCGCCGGATTGACGGTCTCGAAATTCTTACCGGACTTTGCGTTGACCAGCTTCCCGTCAATCAGCATACGCGTCTCAGGCCTCAACGCCGCTGCCTGCTGGTGGAAATCTTCCCGCGTCAGCCTCTGGAATTGTTCGGCAGACATGGCTTTAGTCTCTCACTTTTTGTTGTTCCCGGTCATTAGAGATCGAGAATCACATCCGGCTCATAACTGTCGGGTTGGCGCCCCGGAGCCTGCCGCGGCACCGAGCAGCAGAGCAGGACCTCGCTTTGCCCGCGAGAGGCAAGGGGTTCTTCGAGATAATCGACGGCACCGCTGCTGAGGTTGATTTTGCACGTACTACAAATACCCGAACGGCAGCCGAAGGCTGGTGCCAGTCCCGCTTCTTCGGCGAGTTCCAACAAGGTCCCTTTCTCACGCGACCAAATGGCATCGACACCCAACCGACCACAGGGGCACTCAAGCCATAAACGATGGAGGAGATGGTGAACATCAGGACGATCGTCTGAGCTGTTGCGCCGTAACGGCCGAGGCGCATGGGCAGCAGCGGTTCGATGATACCCCAGGCGAAGGCGGCCAGCGCTACTGCCAGCGCGGCCACCAGCAGGGATTTATTCAACAACAGGGCGCGAAGATTGACGTTGCCCTGTTGCTCACCCCGTCTCACGCGAAGAAAAAGGACGAGCAGGCAAGCCTCGATCGCAAAAAGTAGACTGGTGGCGAGAAACGGCAGCTGGTAGCCCCGGCGCGATACATCAGCCCACCAACTACAGGCCCCAGGACAGAACCCGCAGTGCTACCTGTGAAAGCATAGCCGATCATCTCAACCCGCTTTTCGGTGTAGTGTTCTGCTATGAGAGCGAGACCGGACGTCCAGACGGCGGCCGAGGCAGCGCCCTGGCACAGCCGCGCGGCAAGCAACAGAGAGAAGTTCGGTGCCAGCCCGAAAAGGATCGTTGCCGATGCCCCCAGCACTACTCCACAAATCATCATAACCCGGCCGCCAACGCGGTCCCCCAAATACCCGAACAGCGGGGTGACGAGCAGGACGCTGACCGCGTAGCCACCATAGAGCAAGCCAAGTTGCTCTTCACTGTTCACCTTGGCAGGGGACAGCGGCGTTAGGGGTACTACTATTCCGTAGAGGAAATAGTCGAGAAACAGGGCAAACGTTACCACTCCAAGTATTGTCCAGGACTTGGAGTGAGCCGACATTGACACGACCTCAGCTGTCATGTCGTGCTGAGAGTTCTCTTTTTGCACCTACTTTTCCCTCTGATAAAGAAACGTCAATTCGGGAGAAGGAGCTTCAAACGAGGTAAATGCAGATTGCCCAACCTTAATGGTCCACCTGATCGGAGTCCCGCTGTCCAACTTCCTGGAACTGTTTACCGTGAAAAACTGCTTCCAGCCCCTGGCCCGACAAACCATTACCGCGCCGGGCCATTATCATGGAGGCGGTCCTAGGTCAAGCTAGAGAACATCTTGGGTGCATACCAAATTTCTGGTCATTCAGTCTCAGTTAGCGAAAACGACGCCGTTCCCCCTTCGACAGGCTCAGGGCGAACGGGGCTGGGGGTTGAATACGTTGTAGATTTTCCGTTCGTGCTGAGCTTGTCGAAGCACGATGACAGTGGGTTACGCACCGGGCCAGAATTCTGTTATGCACCCAACATCTTCAGATCGAGCATAGGCACTATCACCGCTGATCAATTGCTGATCAATATCCTCATAGAAACGCACATCTTGTCCATTGTGATAAATTCGATCATATTCCTAACAGCATGGTGATGCCGCTCCGCTACCTCTCGTTTTTGGATTTGCGCTCCTATCGGCCGATCCTCCTACGTCGCGATTTCCTCGCTAGCCTCACTGTCACTTTTCTCGATATCCCCCAAGGCGTAGCTTATGCCCTGATTGCGGGACTACCGCCGGTCATGGGCCTCTATGCAGCGGCCGTACCGGCGATCGTGGGTGCGCTGTTCCGTAGCTCGCGACACGTCGTTACCGGTCCTACCAACGCGTTGAGTCTTCTCGTCGGGAGCGCGGTCGCCGCCGCAACTGCGCGCGAGGGTGCGACTCCTATGGAAGTAGGTATCACGCTCGCATTCATGGTCGGAGCTCTGCAGTTCCTCGCTGGTCTCCTGCGGCTGGATGCCATCGCGGACTATATTTCGTATCCGGTCGTGCGTGGCTACATCACTGGCGCGGCGATTCTCATCGCGGTTGGCCAGCTGCCCAACGTCACCGGCTCGGGTGGATCCAGCGGCAACCTTGCGCATATGGTCATGGCTTGGGGGGGAGGCTTACCTCATACCAACCCACTCGCGGTCCTGTTCGCTTTAGGTACCCTCGTCATCGTAGTCGGGTTGCGTCGGGTCGATCGGCGTATTCCCGGCTCCATCATCGTCATGGTTATCAGCATTGGCATCGGCAGTGTCTTCCGCGCCTATGGCCACCAACTCCAGCTTGTAGCCGACCTCGCGCCCATACCGGCCGGCTTGCCTCCTCTCACGATTCCTGCGCTTGGGCGCTGGACAGCCCTAGTGCCCGCAGCAGCTGCCTGTGCGGTCTTGTCTCTCGTAGAATCAAGTTCCGTCGCCCGGGCGCTGGCTTCTCGCACTGGGCAACGGCTTGACATGGCAGCCGAGTTTGCCGGTCAGGGGCTGGCGAATATCGCTGCGGCCTTTTCTGGCGGATACCCCGTGAGTGGCAGTCTGGCGCGCTCGACGCTGAACCAGCAAGCTGGAGCAGTCAGCCGACTCTCCGCGGCCTCTTGCGGATTGCTCATGATTATAGTGCTGCTTTTTTTGGGACCAGTCGTCGGAAAAACTCCGGTAGCCAGTCTCGCTGGTTTGTTGCTGGTGTTAGCCAGCGATCTCATTGAACGGGACCGCATCGCCATGACCATGCGGGGGACGCGGAGTGACCAAGCGGCGTTTCTCGCGACCGTCTTGGGAACGTGGATTTTTCCCCTCGACCAGGCAATCTACCTGGGCGTTGGCATCAGTATCGTATTGTTTCTGCGACGCGCACGGCTCCTGACCATGCACGAGATGATCATCGGCGAGAAGGGACGGTTTCGCGAGATCGACCCTGAAGCGGGTGAGGCTGGACGCGCCTGTTTGGCAATCCGCATCATGAATCTTACGGGGCCGCTTTTTTTCGCCGTTGCCGGTGAACTTGAGGCAGCGCTTGATTCGTTGGCTCGCAATCCTGCCGCGCGCGTCCTCATTCTGCGTTTGCGGCAGGCGCAAGACATTGATATCACTACCGTGAGTGTGCTCGAAGCCATGGCGCAGAAGCTCGCCAGCCAAGGCAGAACCCTTATTCTCCTGGGGCTACGTCGCTCAACGCTCGCGCTGCTCGAACGGACTGAGGCCAGCAAGCACCTTGGCCAAGAAAATATCTTCCCTGTCCAAGCTGGATGGTTTACAGCAATGGAGGCCGCATTGCGGCGGGCGCTGACACTGGCCGGGGAGCACGCCTGCGGGCAGCAGTGCCCCCTGGCGGAGTATCTGGCTACGCAAGAAGCGCTCCGGTCCGTCCCTGAGACACCAGCACCCGTTTTGTCCAACGTAAAGCAGAACCACTGAAGCTGAATCCTGAAAGAAAGTCGCGTTTGCGGCTAGTCCTACGTCCGAGTGATTCTGAGGGGTGTCGTTCTGAGGAGCGCCGCGACGAAGAATCTCGCTACAAGTCTGTCGTGGCACGAGATTCTTCGCCTGCGCGGAGTTTATCCTGAGCCCAGTCGAAGGGCTACGGCTCAGAATGACAGTATCCCTCAAATTCACACTGACGGACTGCTAGTCCTACACAGCCGAGCCGGCTTGGAGTCTACAGCGGTCTGCACTTGGATGAAGAAAGCAAGAGGGTAGGCCGGAATAAGCGGAGCGTTTCCGGCCGAGACGCGCACGCCGGGAACGGCCTGCGGCCTTATCCCGGCCTACGACTGAGCAGGTAGGCTAATTGAAAAGCGCCCTAAAGTCTTAAGCGGCCTGTTTGAAGACTGGAGCAGACCGCTCTGCCCGCCAGCGCCGGAGGCCCCGGCGCAGATAACCCGGATCAAGCCCCAGGACGTGGCAGATGCTGATGAAGCTACACAGCCACGTCGGGTCATCCTGCATGATCCACTCTTCAGCCTCATGAAACAGCCGCTGCCCCCGTCGGCCGGTGGCTGTAGCGTTTTTCATGTAGGTCTCGACAGCGTTCTCTAGCACGGCCCATAGTAAGCGACATTCCGGTTGAGTCTGGATGCGTTCGGTCACGGCCGGGGGCGGTACCGCCAGAGGAGAGGATAAGGAAAAATCAATCATTTCTGCTTGGTCAGTCATAGGCAAATTCCTAAGGTGAAAAAAAGGACTGAGGAAACAAGGAATACAACAAGTACAACTAGTTAGACGCGAGCAGGGAAAGAAAATTCACCCCTTGCCTCTTCTTTAGGCATCACAGAAGGGGCTGCTCAAGGCAGTGGGAGAGAAAGGCTTACCCCATGAGAACGAGTCGAGGTCGGCTACCTTCTTTGCAAAAAAAGGCCAACTCCAAAGCTGCCAATATGAAGACTACTTTGCCGCTGGCGACACTGCGACAGCAAAAGGCCCATCTCCCACACTAATGTCTTGCAAAACGGTACTGGTCCCCGTACTGATCTCCAGAAAGTCTCTTCCGAACCCTCGACCGAACAGAGCGACATACAAACGAGTTCCACCAGTGGTGACGACAAGGCCTTCGGGTTGCGTCGGCGGGTCCCCACCGACGGTAATTGTGTCCTCTATGGTGAGGTCAGACGTGTTAATAACTGAAATCGTCCCACTCACCGAATTGGAAACGTAGGCTTTGGTGCTGTCAGGCGAGACCGCTACCTTGGTAGGCTGCAATTGCACCTGGACAGTGCCGGTGACCGTATTGCTGGCTCGGTCAAGGACCGTGACCGAGTTACCATCGACGTCGTTCGTCCCATAATTGACCACGTACACTTTGGTATTGTCGGGACTCACAGCGACGCCATCGGGCCCCTTCCCGACCAGCACGACATCGACAACCTTATTGGTATTGAGGTCAAGCACCGCCACCGAATTCCCGCCATAGTTAGTGACATACCCCTGCTTGCCGTCTGGGGCGAGTGCGATGTCTTGCGGCTGGGAGATGCGGTTGTCTTTTATGAGCGTTTGGACTTTCTTCGTGGCGGCGTTGACCACCGAAACCGAGTTATCGAGAGCGTTGACGACGTAGACCTTAGTCCCGTCAGGGGTGACTGCCACCGCCCACGGACCGTCGCCTACATTAATCGTATCCGTCACGGTGTTCGTGGCGGTACTGATCACCGACAGGGTATTACTGTTAAAGTTACAGACATACACCCGTGCGCCGTCCGGGCTCACCGCAGCCCCTCGGGGTCCCTTACCGACTTTGATCGTGGCGACGGTCGGGTTGGTGTCTGGATCTGAGGTGGGGCTGATCACCGAGACCGTGTTACTCGTCCCATTGGTGACATAGAGGAAATGACGACCGGTACAATTTTTCAACTCAAACGCACACGGGAGAAAACAATTCTTGTCGTTAGTGCCGCAGCGAGGTCTACACGAGAGCGAGCCACCACTAAAGCCCAAAGACGTGCAGGTCTGTCCGTCCAAGGCGTTCACGTCGCATTCCTCGCCAGTCTCTCGCGTCCCGTTGCCACACCCGTCCTGCGCGACAAAACATTGACAATTGGGCTCCCAGACATAACTTGCAGTGATTTGCTCCTTTTGTTGACTGACTTTGTCGCGCACAGTGATATCTTCCACCAGCAGCGTCTCACCCCCAAGCGAGACCTTCGCGCTAGAAAGATCGAATTGGTCAAGAAATTCGGAATCGGCTAATTTCACCGTCCGGATGGAACTCTCCGCGGTACTCGTCGCGCCGGTACTGTCCTGCACTGCGACCGAGAGCGTATGCGGACCACTGTCGAGCAGGTTGAAATTCTGCAGGGACCCAAACCCACTATTCAGTGCCTGTTGTTGCAGTTCGTCCGATTGCCCAACATAGGCTGCCTTCACATCTGGCCGATCGGAACAACACGGGATTTCACCAACCAGCCCGCTATCGATGCGGAGCTGTATACTATCGATCGCGGCCCCTGTAGTCGGGGAGAAGGTCCAGCCGGATACGACACTAATACCGCTGACTGTTTGGGTACTAGAAGTGGTAGTATTCGGAGCCGGATTCTCTAGCCTCAGCTGGATGCTCGTGGGTGCGACGCAGGTATTGGTATCCGCACACGTCTGACTGGTGCCACCGCCATTGTTGGTTCCGCCCGAGGGCTTCCCGACGTTTTCTGCCTCAACAACCCCAATCGCCTGAGTAGCCTCTTGCCACGCTAGCTGGAGATTCACTTTCTGTGTCGCTTCAGTCGCCTTATCCTGGGCTTGTGCGCCTTCGAGGATAATTTCCTGTTTGTCAGTGCTCAAACTGACCTTCGCATCAGCGAGCGTCAGGTCGCTCAAGAATTCGAACCCCCCCGGCTTCGCTACCGTAATAGCATGGGTCTGCGTTTGCGTCGGACTGCCCTTATCGTCCTGCACATCGATGGTGATCATATGCGCCCCCTCAGAAAGGAGATTAAAATTAAACAAGAGCGCAAAACCACTCGGGATCTCCAGGTTGACATCATTCCGTTGACTGCAGCACGGGATGGTGCCGCTGGCCGTTCCATCAATCAATAGCTGAATGGTGACGCGCGCACCTGGAACAGACGAAAATGCCCACCCGGAGATAGCGCTAATGCCGCTCGCGCCTTGGTTGGCAGCCGGACTTTCAAGATTGGTCAGAATGTCCGCATGTCCAGTTTCTGTCAGTAAGAGGCCCAGGAAGACGACAAAACAACAGCGATAAAAAAAGCGACGCATAGTAAAGCTTGGTGACGCAGTAGCGAACGTGCCTTCCTGCTCTTTTACTCCTTAATACGGACGATACACCAGGCATTTTGGTTGACAGGTTTAGCTACCCTCGCAAAAATTTCTTGCACGGTGTAAGAAGCGTCTAACATAACCACACGGCGTCGGCTAGTTGGGGACACAAGACCCACCACGGAGACCAGCCGCGCCTGTGTGTTTCAACCAAATGCGGGAGTCTCTCGTCTATACGAACGGGCACTAAGAATGGAAGGAACAGCTGTGCAACACAATTTCTCAGTACCGAAAAGAAAGCGGCGAGCCTCTTGCTCTTTTTTCGTCCTCAGTTCGGCTTTCTTCCTGCTGTGGGCCATCAGTGGCGATGAGCCGGCCTACTCTGCGACTAACCTCTTGACTCAAAAGCAACAACTAACGGCCAGCGACAAGACGGTAGGCGATGCCGCTCAGTTTGGCACGAGTGTAGCGGTAAGCGGAGCTACGGCCTTGGTCGGGGCTCCAGGGAACGACGTTGCTGGCAATTCTTCCTCTGGGGCCGCGTACCTGTTTACCCGCGATACTGAAAGTGGTCTATGGACCCAAAGTCAGAAGCTGACCCCGAGCGATGGAG
>JACQEL010000448.1 GCA_016200595.1 Deltaproteobacteria bacterium | reverse complement strand
TGATGAATTTGCCAATTTTGAGTTGTACGAGCATTTGCTGGGGACCGACCGTCTCGGCAAACTTGACGGGAGTTACGCCCGTCAGGCGTATCGCCGAGGTCTGGAACTGGAGGAAAAAATCGGCACCAACCCCTACAAGTTTGGCGTCATCGGTAGTACCGACTTTCACTCCGGCGCCAGTTCGTCGGAAGAGTCCAATTATCCAGGTGGACATGGCATTTTGGACGCAACCCCACAGGCGCGCTTACGACCTGAACCAAACGCGGCAGGCGAACCGGCCGGAAGGTTTAGCGCCGCCGGCCTGGCGGGCGTCTGGGCGGAAGCCAATACGCGCGAAGCGATTTTCGATGCACTCAAACGCAAAGAGGTGTTCGCCACCTCAGGGACGCGGGTAAAGGTGCGCCTCTTTGGTGGTTGGGGATATGCCGGCACGCTCAACCAGGATAAGGAATGGATTAAAAGAGCGTACGCTGGTGGTGTGCCCATGGGCGGGGATTTGCCAGCAAAACCTGCCAACGCTAAAGCGCCGAAGTTTCTGCTCTGGGCGCTGAAGGACCCGGACAGCGCGCCGCTGCAGCGCATCCAGATCGTCAAGGGGTGGATGGAGAACGGCGCGTCACAGGAGCAAATCTTTGATGCGGTGTGCTCGGACAAACTCAAACCTGACCCCAAAACTCAGCGTTGCCCTGATAATGGCGCTACGGTAAATCTCAGCGATTGTAGTATCGCCAAAGATAAAGGAGCGGTAGAGTTGCACACCGTGTGGACAGATCCAACCTTCGCCTCCGGACAGCGAGCGTTCTATTATGCCCGAGTGCTTGAGAATCCGGTTTGCCGTTGGACTACCTGGGATGCCCTGCGCAACAAACTCGATCTGCCTACCCATGTGCCGGCGACTATTCAAGAACGCGCCTGGTCATCACCTATCTGGTACACACCGACGAACGAAAAGTGATGAGCTGCTCAACATGACGCAGGGAGTGGAGGATGCCCCCCTCTTTTACTAACAACATATTTCTCGAAAAGGAGGAAGTTCACTATGGCCGGACCAGAAATTGTTAAACTGAAACGGATTCTGCGAGAGAAGGCTTTGCCCCCTGGCGCGAATGTTACCCTTGCGCAGCGCCGCGGAGGGATGGAAAAAATCGCCTTCAAAGCGGCCGATCACATCGGGGTGGAAAACGTGACCGTCGCGGGCCGAGCCGCCGAATGGGTCAAGGCGCCAGGGAGTCAAACTGGGCGCGCGATTTTGTATCTGCACGGCGGCGGCTATGTCATGGGATCGCCCAACACTCACCGTTCGCTCGCCGGCGAGATCTCTCGGGCAGCGCAGGCCGCGGTTTTACTCGTCGATTACCGCCTCGCCCCAGAACACCCGTTCCCGGCAGCGGTGGAAGATGGGGTCGCATCGTACCGTTGGCTGTTAGGGCAAGGTTTTGCCCCACGCTCTCTGGCGGTTGCCGGTGACTCGGCCGGTGGTGGTTTGGTCGTTGCCACACTGGTCTCTGCACGAGACCAAGGGTTGCCGATGCCGGCCGCGGCCGTGCCCATCAGTCCGTGGTCCGACATGACCTGCTCGAATGACTCCTACCAGACACGGGCTGAGGCTGATCCCCTAGTAGGGTCAGGGGGTATCGGAGATATGGCCAGACTCTATCTGCATGGCACCGATCCTAAAGATCCCCTGGCTTCGCCCAATTTCGCCAGCCTGCGCTCATTACCACCGCTGCTCATTCACGTGGGGCGGGATGAGGTTCTGCTCGACGTCTGGCACGCGTTCCATCCCATGTTGCCCGAAGGTAAGCAAGCGATCACCCGTGTCGGTGAGTTTTTACAGGAGAAGTGGGCCGCGGCTTAAGGCGGTCGCCGCTGCCAAATGTCTTTACTACCTTCGGTCCTGGGGCCCCTAATGAGATTTGACGAACGAATTCGGTAATGCTGCTGTCGACCAGGAAATGGTAGGACAGGCTTCCAGCCTGTCCAAAGCACGGGCTAGAAGCCCATGCCACCAAGAATCTCGATTGCCGGTCTTGTTCATCAAAATTCATTAGTTGGCAAAGGCTGAGGGTCCGGAGTCCAGACGCCCTGCCGATACTGTTGGTCAATCTCGCAGAGCCATAGATTTTACCGAACACTGGGCTTCTTTGTACTCAGAGGAGGAAGAGGATGGTGACAAACCGCACGATCGACACCGTCATGCGCATCCTCCGCGAGGCCGCGCCGTCCTGGTCAGCACCAGTAGTGACCCAGATGGCTTCGCTTTCACGTGACCCATACCTGGTGTTGATTGCTTGCCTGCTGAGCCTCCGCACCAAAGATGAGACTACCGGTCCGGCGGCCCGGCGCTTGTTCGCCCTGGCTGATACGCCGGGGAAAATGCTGACGCTGACGCCGGCGCAGATTGAGCGTGCCATTTATCCGGTGGGGTTCTATAAAACCAAAGCGCAGACCGTGCTTGATATCTCCCGGATACTCGTCGAGAAATATGATGGCCGGGTGCCGGATGAGATCGACGAGTTACTTACTTTCAAAGGAGTTGGACGCAAGACCGCGAATCTGGTGGTCACCCAAGGATTCCAGAAACCCGGGATCTGTGTAGATACGCATGTCCACCGCATCTCGAACCGCTGGGGATACGTGCAGACCAAGACCCCTGAGGAAACCGAGATGGCGTTGCGCGCCAAGCTCCCGCAACCCTATTGGATTGAGATCAATGACCTGCTGGTCGCGATGGGTCAGACCATTTGTCATCCTACCTCGCCCAAGTGCAGTCTGTGCCCGATCGAGCGCTATTGCGCAAAGATTGGGGTGGTGCGCAGCCGGTGAGTTAGTTGTCGTTTCGTCCTGCCATCGAGAACCAGCGAAGCTATTCTTTTTTATCTAGGGAAGCTCACGAGAGAACAAGAAACTATTCCGATGCCTGACCCTCTAGGTGAACCCCTCTCCACCCGCACCAAACTGACCTGGGTCGCAATTCTCTACTTCGCCGAAGGATTTCCCTTTGGGTTATTATTTGATGCGTTCCCTGTGTACTTCCGCACGCATGGAGTGAGCCTGGCCGATATTGGTCTGA
>JACQEL010000447.1 GCA_016200595.1 Deltaproteobacteria bacterium | reverse complement strand
TGGCTTACCGGGCAAGACCGAAATCGACGGCTCAATGGTGCAACAATTATGGCAGGAGCAGCGCCTGGGCGATATTCACCGCTACTGCCGCCATGATGTCATCCAAACCTATTTTCTTTTTTTACGGGTTGAGTTAATGCGTGGCCGGCTGACCCCTGAGCAGTATGAGCACGCCCAGGGGCAAAGTGCGAAATTTCGTGAGGAACTGGAAAGAGGAACTGGGGAAAAGAACTCTAGACCCTAAAGACCCAATAGACTGCTCTTTGAAGTTACGCCGCCTTTGCTCTTTTTGAAAAGGAGGAGGGACGAGTCGAAAGGGCATGACGCCGGCCGTTGACCCGGCGGAACGGGGAATGGGAGATCGGCCGGTCTGGTTCCTGACGGTGCGACAAGCGAGCGGTCTTCCAGTGCTTGAGGCCAGTGCGCAGATAGGTGGACTCGATGTCCAATGCGGAGCAAATGTTTTCAAACGAGAACGGCCAGAGCGTATCGGGCGAATCAATCCATTCTTCGGTCTCTTTCAGCAGCCGCCGCTGCCGCCGCGTTGCGCCGTAGACCGATTTCTGGAAAGTGGCGATAGCGTCCTCCATTACCGCTAGCATCAACCGTTTTTCTGGTTGAGATGAACATTCGGGCTTAACGCGATCGAAAAATTGCGAAGGGACCATCAGATCCGCTTCTAGTCCTGAAAAGGACGACTCTTCCCCTACCTGATTCTTCGCCATGACTATACCTTTCTTGTAGAGACACTCAGCCTCTTACGCCGAACTCCTCAAAACAGAGCAGAAATTATGCCATCCCGAAAAAAGCGGGCACAACCAGAAATTCCCGCTTTTCTCATTGCCTCAGCAGTAAACAGAGCGATGGGATAGCTTGTCTATGAGGTGAAAGAAGACACTTACTGGCTCATAATCTGTCTCAAAACGGTACAATACGGAAGAAAATAGCAGGTTCCTTGCCTTTGCCTAGGACTTTGTCAATCTCTCAACTTTAGGTCTTTCTCATCCCCCGGAGCCGGGGCATGCCAGGTGGTCGTGACCCTGCCGCACCTCGGAGTTGCGTTCCCAGGCAGAGCCTGGGAACGAGGGCGTCAATTTTTACACGTTTACCTGTGGCAATCTCGCCAATGCACGGCTCATCTCTTCTTCAGAGTAGTCCAGGTCCTGGAGATCACCCGAAAGATAGCGGTCGTAAGCAGTCATATCGAAGTGACCATGGCCGCTCAAACAAAAGGCGATCACTTTCTTCTCGCCACTTTCTTTGCAACGCAGCCCTTCATCAATGGCAGATTTAATAGCGTGGGCGCACTCAGGCGCTGGGATAATACCTTCAGTTTGGGCGAAAGTCAGGGCCGCAGCAAAGATTGCTCGCTGCGGATACGCGACGGCTTCGACAATGCCCTCACGCACAAGTTGGCTCACCAGAGGGGAATCTCCGTGGTAGCGTAATCCTCCGGCATGAATGCCTGGAGGAACGAAATCATGGCCGAGGGTGTACATTTTCAGCAACGGAGAAAGTTCAGCCATATCGCCAAAATCGTAGGCATACGCGCCCTTGGTCAGGGTTGGGCAGGCGGAGGGTTCAGCGGCAATAATCCGTAAGGGTGCACCTGCCAGCTTGCGCGGCACGAAAGGAAAGGCAAAACCGCCGAAGTTGCTGCCGCCTCCACAGCAGGCGATCAGGATGTCTGGTCCCTCGCCAGCCAAGCTAAACTGCTTAAGGGTTTCTAAGCCGATGACAGTCTGATGCAGAAGAACATGGTTGAGGACGCTACCCAAGGCGTATTTCGTATCCGCCCGACTGGCTGCTTCCGCCGCGGCCTCAGAGATCGCCAGGCCCAAGCTGCCTGGTGAGTCTGGATGCTCGGCTAACACTCGGCGGCCTATCTCGGTCTCCGGGCTGGGACTAGGCAGAACCTTTGCCCCCCAGGTTTCCATCATATGGCGCCGGTAGGGCTTCTGGTCATAGCTGACTCGTACCATGTAGACTTTGATTTCCAGGTCGAAAAATGTTCCCGCCAGGGCTAAAGCTGAACCCCACTGCCCGGCCCCGGTCTCGGTCGTGAGCCGACGAATTCCCGCTTTTTTGTTGTAGAAAGCCTGAGCTACGGCAGTGTTGGGCTTATGACTACCGGCTGGGCTGACACCCTCATATTTGTAGTAAATGTGTGCGGGCGTATCGAGAGCTTTCTCCAAGCGTCGAGCCCGATAAAGAGGAGTAGGGCGCCACAGGCGATAGATTTCTCGCACTGGCTCGGGAATTTCGATTTCTGGTGCGGTTGCCATTTCCTGGCCGAGAATCTCGTCACAGAATAGGGGCGCCAAATCAGCAGGCCCGACTGGCTGGTGTGTAGCCGGGTGGAGGGGCGGCGCAGGAGGGTTCGGTAAGTGCGGGACAAGATTAAACCAGGCCTTGGGAATCTCGGCTTCATCCAGGACGATCTTGGTCGTGTCTGCCATAACATCACCTGTGTGGGCATTTTTACAGAGAAAGAGCATGTCACACTTTTTCACCCTGCGCCACCTGTGGTAGGGTGTGCACGGATGTTCTTCGGCTTTATTCCTAAGTTTATACCTTGCCAGCGGGTGTTGGCAGTATTGCTACTGGCGGGTCTTTGCTTTTCAGCCTGTGTCACGCAGACGGAGCGAGTAGGGTACTACCCTCATACTCGGCAAGAAGATGAGAGTGTTTGGGACGAGGTGCGACGGGAGTTTGGCTGGAAAAAAACACCCTCACCTGTGGCCACTGAACCCTTCTACCGACGAGCAACCCGAGGGGTCATAGAAACCATCTCAGGCTGGTTCCATAAGGAAGATGCTTCTCCGACCGGTGCAGCAAAGAAGCTCGAAGAAGCGCACGGCCAGTCTGAGGATGCTCGGAAACTGGAGGAATCTCGCCGCCAATTCGAACAGAAGCGACAAGAAGCACTCAGCCGCCTGCGCGAGCAGCAGGGACAACAGGACTGAGGACTGAGTAACGAGGACTGAGTAACGAGGACTGAGTAATGAGGACTGAGAAGGACAAGGGCAGGGACATCAGGCAGACTGAATAATCCGCAATCCGCATTCCGTAATCCGCAATGCGAGAGGGGGGAATATGGCAACAACACAGAGAAGTGAGGCCGTTCATCGAGTCGTCATCGAGAGAGACCTACCCATGCGTACACGTGACGGAGTGACGCTGTATGCTGACGTGTATCGGCCAGATGCACCTGGTCGATTTCCGGTCCTAGTTGTGCGCACGCCGTATGACAAAAGTCAGGACATGGCGCTGACCGAGAAAGATTATTTTCCCTCGCGTGGGTACCTCGTGGTCGTACAGGACACTCGGGGCCGTTTTCGCTCAGCGGGAGAGTTTTATCCTTTCATTCACGAAGCTCAGGATGGCTACGATACCATCGAGTGGGCTGCCGGCTTGCCTTGGTCTGATGGCAATGTTGGCACGGTCGGTCAGTCCTACCTCGGACTCGTACAATACTTTGCCGCACCCCAACGGCCGCCGCACCTTAAAGCTATGAGTCCGGTGTCCGGACCGGTGACCTACTTCGAGAACTGCGCCTATCGACGCGGGGTATTCGAACTGGGTTGGATGCTCGCTTACTTCACGTTCATGGCGCGTAACACTCTGGAGCGGAAGGGATTGTACGAACAACAGCGCCCAATCCTGGATAGTTATCTCTCTCATCCTGAGGTGCCGATCTCTCCCTTCAAAAAAGAAGTGTACCGTCACTTGCCTCTGCGCGACTGGGGCGAGCGCCTCAAAGATGGTGCTCCCTACTTCGCCGATTTTCCTCAGCACCCGACCGATGGGCCGTACTGGCAGGCAACCGACCTGCGTCGGCAGTTGCACGACGTCAATGTGCCGATGTTCCACGTGGGCTCTTGGTACGATGCTTTTCAGTACGACACCTTGACGTTGTTTACTGGCCTGCGTGAGCGAGCTATGACTCCCGCAGCGCGGCGGAGCCAGAAGCTTTTGATGGGACCATGGGGACATCTGTTGCCCTATGCGGTGCCAACTTCACGGGGGACCGGAGACATTGACTTCGGACCTGAGGCATTGCTGGAGTTGCACGCCTTACAACTCCGCTGGTTCGATCAGTTTCTCAAGGGCGTGAATAGCGGTGTACTCGATGAGGCGCCGGTCCGGCTGTTCGTCATGGGAGACAATCGCTGGCGTGATGAGAACGAGTGGCCTCTGGCTCGTACCCAGTACACGAAGGCCTACCTGCACAGCGCTGGCAAAGCCAACAGTCTGCGAGGGAATGGGCGCTTATTACTTGCCGTTCCTGGCGAAGAGCAGCCGGACCAGTACATTTACGACCCGCAAGATCCGGTGCCGACCCGAGGAGGGAGCACGCTCGGCCTGGCCATGGGAGTGTTTGATCAAACGAAAATCGAAGAGCGCGACGACGTGTTAGTCTACACCAGTGATGTTCTTCCGACGGACCTGGAAATCACCGGTCCGATCGCGCTCAAACTTTTCGCAGCTTCCTCCGCGCCGGACACCGACTTCACCGCGAAGTTGGTAGATGTGCGCCCAGACGGCTATGCGCAGAACATTGCCGAAGGGGTGATCCGCGCGCGCTTCCGTGAGTCGCTCACTTCTCCGACTTTGCTCACGCCGGAGAAGGTCTACGAGTACACCATCGATCTATGGGCCACGAGCCAAGTGTTCAAAGCCGGGCACTGTCTGCGTTTGGAGGTATCGTCGAGCAACTTCCCGCGCTACGATCGCAATCCCAACACCGGCCACGATTTCGCCGCAGACACGGAACTCCAGACTGCGCAGCAGACGATTTTTCACGATCCCCGTTACCCGTCGCACCTGATTATGCCGGTGATCCCGCGGTAAGGGATGTCGCAGAGAGGAAGACAGAGTCTTGGCACAACCTACTAGCGCGTCTACTTTAAGTCTGTGCGTAGCAGATAGTAACAATGCCTTCATGCTTCGACTTCGCTAACGCTACGCTCAGCACGAACGGGGTTGAGTTTGCTCCGGTTTTTCTCCGTTCGTCCTGAGCGTAACCGCCGCAGGCGGTGAAGTCGAAGGACATGGCTAACGCACAGTTTCGATTAGATGCGCTACTATTAAAACCAGAGATCAACAAAGGAGACGTATGAAAGCATTGGTGGTTGGAGGCACTGGACCGACGGGACCGTTCATCGTGAACGGCTTGTTACAGCGCGGCTACAAGGTTTCTATTTTTCATCGTGGCACCCACGAGATTCCTGAGATTCCGCCAGAAGTAGAGC
>JACQEL010000432.1 GCA_016200595.1 Deltaproteobacteria bacterium | reverse complement strand
TCGCTGCGCTACGCTCAGGGCGAACGGGGTGGGGGTGAAAACACGGGGAAATTTCCGTTCGTGCTGAGCGTAGCCGCGCCTGCGGCGAAGTCGAAGCACAGGGCCGAATCCTTAACTTAATGCTATTGCCCCTTGTGGGGGAAGGACAGGAAGAGGGGGCCCATGGCTGCTGCCGTGCCCAACACCCCCTCTCCCACAAGGGGAGAGGGAACTTGTAGCCCAGAGTTCGGGAAAAATGGCTTAAGTTGGGACTCGTGTGGCCAGGGTCGCCCCTACCGATCACCCCATGTCGAGCGTCACGAAAAGATAACCTAACGCCTTGCCATGTTTAACCAAGACCGAGCGGACCGCAGGGTCGAGCAGGCGAGCAAAGTCTTCGTGGGGCGCGATAATACTCGCTATCCTGCCCTCGACGCGCACTCGGTACGCTGGCAACCCAAGCGACTGAAACACTGGCATCCAGGCCGCAGCGGGGTCAGTCTCGCTTGCTCGGGAGAGAGGATCGTCCAGTCCCATGACTCGTGACTCTACTACAAAACTCTGGCAAGCTGAATCCTATCTTCAGGGAGGGTGGTACGAACATGGCCAATGAACCGGCTTACGGAATAATCTTTGACCTGGACGGTGTCCTCATTGATTCGGAAGGATTGTATTATCGCGCATATAGCGAGGTGCTCAAACCTTATGGCATTGCCGTCTCCCGGACGGAGTACGAGGAGTATTGGATAGCTCAAGGAAATGGACCGGAATACGTCGTGGCCAAGTATAACCTACCAGTCTCGCCGGACGAGTTGCGACAGTTACGTTCTCCACTCTATCTACGTTTCTTGGAGACTGAAGTAACCTTGATGCCTCATGTCAAAGAAGCCCTATCCAGACTGGCACCGCACTTTCCCCTGACTGTGGCAACGAATTCTAACCGCGAGCCCTTAGATTTTATCCTGCGCCGCTTCGACATCGACCGTTTCTTCCCGGTGACTGTCGCGCGTCAGGATTACCGTGGCGCGAAACCTTTGCCCGATGCCTTTCTTACGGCGGCAGAAAAACTTGGGCTTCCGCCTGCTCAATGTGTCGTGATCGAAGACACGTACAGAGGAGTGACGGCGGCGGCTAATGCAGGGATGGCCTGTATCGCTGTGCCTAACGAGTACACCCTCCACAACGACTTTAGTCGCGCGAGTCTGGTGCTGCCAAGCCTGGCAGAGCTAACGCCGGAGGTGGTGCTCAGCCAGTTAAGAGTGAAGAGTGAAGAGTGAAGAGGTAAAGATTTTGGCTCAGGTATGAGATCTTTGCGTTAAGCTGCGATTTTGGAGTGCGCAAGCCATGCTTGCGCTTTTTTTGTCCCAAGCCATGCTCGGGACACGGGCGAAGCACGGCTTCGCCCATTGAAAGCGGGAGCGCGGCTCCCGCACTCCACACACGAAGAGCATAAATGTTAGACATGAGTCAAGATTTTTTATTCTTCACTCTTCACTCTTCACTCTTCACTCTTCACTCGTTTTCCTCTATGCTGGCCCCTTTATGGCCGTACTAGCGTGAAGGAGGGAAAAGCATGACGGCACAGTTCACCGATCGTTTTGTTCAAGCCAACGGGCTCAAGTTTCACTACCTCGACTGGGGCAGCCCTGAGAAGCCGCCTCTGGTCTTGTTACACGGTGTGGGTCAAACGTGTCACACCTGGGACCTCTTTGCCGGGGCAATGGCACTGCACTTTCATGTGATGGCCTTCGACCAGCGAGGCCATGGTGACACTGATTGGGCGCCGGACAAAGATTACTCGCGTAAGATGATGGTCAGCGATGTCGCGGCTTTTACCCAAGCCTTGGGGCTCGATCATTTCTTCCTGACCGGTATGTCGATGGGCGGAGCCAATTCGCTCTCGTTCACTGCCAATCATCCGCAGCGAGTCGAGGCCTTGGTGGTCGTCGATATCGGACCGCGGGTGGAAAACAAAGGCGTGCAGCATATTCGCGACTTCATGACCAACTATCGCGAATTTGATTCGCTCGACGCGGCTGCAGAGGTTATCCACCGTTTCAATCCGCGCCGCCCTTTAGAGATAATCCGCAAATTTACCTGCGTCTATAATCTGAAGCAGTTACCCAGTGGCAAATGGACCTGGAAGTACGATACCTACTTCAGCAGTAGCCACCGTCCAGTTGACGTCAAGAAAATGCAAGAAGAACTCTCGGCTGAAGTGGCAAAGATTCGCTGCCCGACCTTGGTGGTGAAAGGTGGAGAAAGCGATGTCCTCTCGCTTGATGGAGCGAGATATTTGCAGGAAGCGATTCCTGGCTCCGAATTCGCTTTAGTGCCTGGCGCTGGCCATTCGGTAATGGGAGACAACCCGCCAGGTTTCGAAACGGCGGTGCGGACGTTTTACCAGAAAAAAGGGTATCTGCTAGCGTGACCAGGGAGAAGAAGAATCGGAGAATCGGAGAGAGAAAATATGATTCCCCGATTCTCCGTTTCGCAACGGCTGAAACTGGAAGCCGACAGCTAAGGGGTAGACGATCGCACCGGCTAGAAGGAAAGATAAGCTCATGGACCTCGGACTCAAAGATAAAATTGTCGTCGTTGGTGGTGCCAGTAAGGGTATCGGCAAGGCGACTGCTCTAGGATTTGCTCGCGAAGGGGCGAAGGTCACTGTCTGCGCGCGTGATCCGGATATGCTTCAGGGCACGGCAGAAGAAATACAGCGAGAGACGGGGACCGAGGTGCTCGCCGTGCCTGGCGACCTCTCACAAAGTGAAGCAACCGAGCGGTTGATCGACGAGACGGTTGACCACTTCGGCACGATACACGTACTTGTGGCTAACACCGGCGGGCCACCGCTCGGTGGCTTTGACGCGATGTCTGATGCCGAGTGGGAGAATGCCTTTGCGCTGAACTTTCTCAGCACTGTCCGTCTCATTCGCAAGGCCTTGCCGCACATGGAAAAACAACAGTGGGGACGGATCATCAGCGTGATGTCGATGTCGGTGAAGGAGCCTATCGACGGACTGATCCTCTCTAATGGTGTGCGGCCGGCGGTAGTGGGGATGGCCAAGACGCTTTCGCGCGAAGTAGGCAAATACAATATCACGGTCAACACCGTGTTGCCTGGCCGTATCCTTACCGATCGCCTGAAAAGTGGGATTACCGCTCGCGCCCAGCGGGTGAACAAGTCGCTTGATGAGACCCTGAAGGACAGCGCAGCCGATGTGCCCCTGAGGCGTATCGGCGACCCCCAAGAGATGGCGAACGTCATTGTTTTCCTGGCTTCCGAAGCCGCGAGCTATGTGACCGGCGTCAGCGTTCAAGTCGATGGCGGATTAATTCGCGGGTTGCTGTAGAGAAGCATGGACGACATTCTCAACGCGGCTATCGAGGCAGCCAGAGCGGCTGGTGAGATTGCTTTGCATTATTTTCGCACGAACTTGACAGTCGAAACCAAGGCCGACCACACCCCAGTGACGCGGGCAGACCGCGAGTGCGAGGCGAGAATTGTCGAGATGCTGAGCGCACGTTTTCCTGACTACGGTTTTCTTGGCGAGGAACTCGGCGAGCGGCGTGGCAGAATTAACGCCCGTTGGATCATTGACCCGATTGACGGCACCAAGAATTTTATCCGTGGCATTCCCTTTTTTGCCACGCTGATCGCTCTTGAGGAAGAAGGCGAGATAACAACGGGTGTCATCTATGCGCCGGCGCTCAGCGATCTGCTCTCTGCGAGAAAAGGGCAGGGGGCCTTCGCCAACGGCCGGCAGGTTCAGGTCTCTGCCGTCACCGATCTGCATAATGCTATGCTCATTCACGGCGGACTGAAGGATCTCAAGGTACGCGCTTGCTGGCAGCCCTTTCTGCGCTTAGTAGATGCCACCGCAAGACAGCGCGGGTTTGGCGATGCCCTCGGCCACAGCGTAGTCATTTGTGGGCAAGCTGAGGTTGCCCTGGAGCCTGAGATCAAACCGTGGGACGTGGCCGCGACGAAGATTATCGTCAGTGAAGCTGGTGGCCGCTTCTCCGACTTTTCCGGGTCTCCTTCTATTTACACGGGCAATGCGGTCATTTCTAATGGCCAGGTGCACGATCAGGTTCTCAACCTGTTGCAAGGGACGTAGAGGGGCCTATGCCAGACAGCGAAGAACGAACCTTTCATCTCCGCTTTTCCTTGAGTGCTGAGATTCCTGCGGAGGCGTGGGAAGACGAAGATTTCGAGGGAGACGAATGGCTCAACGAATGGGAACTCAAGATTAAACCCGGGCTGATCCGCACAGTTTTCACCTACCTCCGCACTTTTACTGACTGGGAGTGCCACATTCGCAACCGCGGAATTTCACCGCTCGATGAGGTCGAGATCGTCATGAAAAAGACTGGTGCGTAAGACTAGGGCGTTGCCTTTCGCACTCCCTTCTTCTTGTTTTCCTCCGTTCCGGATGGAGGGACCAAGCGGCTAGCAATCTCTTCCTTCAGCGCTTCGTAACATTCTTGACAAACTTCAGTGCGTACGTGCCAGAGTGAGCGGTTCGGCCTTTCAGTCACATCAAGGGACAATTCCAACAAAGCGTCAAGATTTTCGACTTCGTTCCCACAACGATCGCAGTAGAATTTGACC
>JACQEL010000569.1 GCA_016200595.1 Deltaproteobacteria bacterium | reverse complement strand
TGCGTTGACGAGCTGACGACCGAGCACTGGCGCTTAATCCTTCGTCAAGCACCACAGTTAATGCCCTTGTTCCCAGGCTCTGCTTGGGAACGCAAAATCCAGGTGCGGCAGAGCCACGACCACACGGCAGGCCAGGCTTCGTCTGGGCCTGAGAAGAACCTAATTAGGGATGATAGCGGTAACCTGATCGCGGAGACCCCTGAACCGATTGCTGATTCCAGGCAGGCTCCACACGGAACATGAGCATGCATGACAAGATTACTAAACTGAGAAGAGGGGCAGGGCGCGCCACGTCCCTCCTCTTCCTACAGATCATTCTCGTGCTCGGGTTAGGATGGCAAAGTGCGGTCATTGCCCAAACTTCTACCAGAACCTGGAAAACCCTTGAGGAACTCTCACCTGAAGAGCGTGCCGAATTAGATGTCCGTTTGGAGACGCCGCGTGATGCTCAGCTCCCCTATCTCCCAGCTGAGCCCTATCCTTTCAGTCCTCCATATACCGCCGAAGAGTTAGGCTATCTCGCTTTTGAACTCGATACGCTGCGTCCGCGTTTTTCGCACATCTGGCTGAGTGTGGTGCAGAGCATGACGGCCAGCGGCTATATCCTGGCCACCTTGAAGAACAACACCGCCATCTTCTACCTCCCGAAAAATGGCCTTGGCGAGTTGTTACGCTGGCCCGCAGGACACGAATACCTGCGAGCGTTTTCCCAGTTCACCAGTCCTCCTGAGTCTGACGGCGATCAACAGTTATGGGTCGAGTACCGCACCGACCAGACCTTTACGAAGAAACAGGACCGCTACCTATATCGCCCGGGGCTGCGGCGCATTCGCCGGCAACCGCAACCGCGCAGTGAGGACCGCTTCCCTAACAACGCGCAAAGCTTTGACGACTTACAGGGCCGTGATCCGTGGGAGTTTACTTGGAAGCTGCTCGGCACGGACGTGCTCTCTGCCACAGTGCGTTTCCCTAACACACGTCCGACCGTCACCATCACCCGGCAGGATGGCACTACCTATGAACAAGACACCAAGGCGCTCAAAGTGATGGGGGACACCTATCCGGCCTACACCGCCGACGGTGGCGTCGCCTGTTATGTTGTCGAAGCCCTCCCACGTCCTGAGTGGCTGCCTAATTACTACCGCAGTAAGCTCCTGTACTGGATAGATAAAAAATTCTTTTGCCCCCTGCGCATCGAGCAATACGATGGCAACGGCAATCTTATTTTCATTGCCGAACGTCTGGAACGGAGTGAATACCCAGAAGACGGGCGCTTCGGCTACACCCCGCTCGTGGTGGTGTACTGGACCGTAGATATTGATCTGCTGACCGCAGGTTTTCACGATTACCACCGAAAAATGAACTGGCTGGATGATCACGGGGAGGAATATTTCACCCCAGAGTTTCTCCGTCGTGGGTGGGTGTTGAGTCCTTATAAGAGCCGAGGAGAAGTCGTACAGCCAGAGCAGTTTTATTTACGGCCGCTGCTCTATCTCGATAAATTTCCTGACCAACGCCATATTGGACTCGCGCCAGAAGTTGCGGCTCGTGTGGCGGCTCAGGAGGCAGCCGGACACCTGGTGTTCGAGGTCGCGGTCAACAATCCCCAGGGAACAGGCAACGGCCAACTTCAGCCTTCTGCGAGCGGAAACGGAGAGCAAGGAAATGGGAGCAGGGGAGAATAAGCGGAACACTGCTCTGCTCTCTTTTCGTCTCGATAAACACGCCGGCTGAGAAATGCCAGGGAACTATGGCCTATAGAGACGCTACGGCAAGATATGGATTCGGTGATAACACTACCTGATTGTGTGCCACTGAGGGCCGGTGCCACTGTTGTTCGGGAAATTTTCCTCTCTCGTGCTCAAGACTGGGGCTTGGCCCTTTGGAGTGCGGGAGCCACGCTCCCGCTTTGGCTGGGCACTGTCACAGGCCACACGGCCCGGGGCTCACCTTCAGCGCCCGGGAGCCAAAGCGCCGTCCAGGCCGGCGCACTCCATATAAGTGTGCCTCCGACGCACGGCGCGGTAAATTTATTCCGGACAGTATTGGGCTGGTCCGCCGGTGCAACCGGACCACATAGGAGACGCTCGCCCTTTCCCCTGTGGTTATTCCTCAGATTCCTCCAGCAGCTTGGCTCTCTTCTCGTAGTACTCTTCCGGCGTGACCTCTCCGCGGGCGCGTTGCCCTTTCAGGATCTGTAATTTTTCTGCTCGGGTTAAGTCTCGGGGCGGTGGGACGACTGCGTCTTCTTGCGCCGGGGATGGTTGGGGAGCGACGTAGGGAGGGGGAGCCGATGGCTCTGGTCGCTCCGCCGGCTGGCCTCCAACCGTGCTCGTGAGCACCCGGAGGCCCAGCAACAACCAATGCAGTCCCATCATCTCAGGGTCCTCTTGCACCGGCTGAGGGCGGTCTGATCAGCGGGCCGCTGGTATGCCGTCAAGGGTGGGGAAACGAAAATCATAGAGTTGCTGCAACGACTCGATGCTGCAATCCTTCCGCCGCCTCCCACGCGTTCTCACACCGGGCGGCTCCGCAGAATCCCTTTGCGCTCTAGCTCCCGCACCTCGCTGGTCGTATAGCCGAGCCACTGCGTCAGAATCTCTTCGTTATGTTCGCCTAGCATCGGTGCCTGTAGATCGAGGGGTTGGGGAAACGCCGAAAACCGCAGCGCGAATCCCGGCACGTCAAGATCGCCCAGGAGCCGATCATGAATAGTCCGGACCGTGCCGCGCTGGCGCAGATGGGGATGCTGCGACGCCTCGGATACGGACAGGATCGGCGCGACCGGCACGTGATACTCCTTCAGCGTCGCAATCGCCCCCTCATCACTCGCCTGGGAGCAGATCCAGCCCTCGATGATCGCCACCAACTCGTCCAGGTTGTGCAGGCGCGACGCGTTGTCGGTAAAGCGCGGGTCCCGCGCCAAACCCGGCTGGCCCATTGCCTCGCAGAGCTTCGTCCAATGCTGTTCCAAGGGCGCGATGAGGATCAGATAGCGCTCGCGCCCCTTGAACACGCCCGCCGGACATGCGTACCACGAATGCGCCCCGGAGCGCGTCGGGTGTATCGTCCCCTTGCTCAGGCTGTGCATCTGGAAACTCGCTTCATGGTAATGCGCGTAGGTGTCGAGCAGCGAGAGGTCGAGATGCTGTCCGCGCCCGGTGCGCTCGCGGTACAAGAGAGCTGCGCAGACCGCGCCCATCGCATGCGCGCCCGTGGAGACGTCACCCATCGCCACCATCGGAAAGAGGGGCGGCCCATCCTTCGCGCCGCCCATCGAAGTGATTCCGGAGTAGGCCGCGCCCACCCAGTCGAAGCCCGGTTCCTGCGCCAGCGAGCCTTGCTGCCCGAAGGCAGAAATCGAGCACATCACCAGCCGCGGGTTGAGCTTGCTCACTACCTCGTAGTCGAGTCCCAGGCGCCCGATCACGCCCGGGGCGTAGTTCTCCACCAGCACATCGACCTTGGCGACGAGTCCCTTGAGGATCGTGAGCCCCTCGGGTGTCTTGGCGTCCAGGCACAAGTCCTTCTTGCCGCGATTGTGTTGGACGAAGTAGCCGCTGCGGCCGTCGATCACGACTGGGCCGCCGCGCGCGCCGTCGCCCGCCGGCGCCAGTTCCACCTTGATCACCTCGGCTCCCATCTCCGCTAGCATCAGTGTGCACGTCGGTCCCGCCACAATCTGGGAGAAATCCAGCACCTTGTAGCCGTCGAGCACATGCTTCGGCTGATTCATGGCACCCCCCTACATAAGATAATATCTTCTCTACAAGCACGCCGTTCCGAACCACGCAATCCCAGAGCTTGCGCGTCCTCGTCTCACCGTTCATTCCTGCAAGCGAAAGTCGTCCGACACGCGCAGGAAGAGCAGCCGCACCGGCCCCGCAAGGACGCAAGTCTGGAGACCCTTCCCTGACTGTAGAGAAAAAGCGGCGGGTGTGCTTCATGCCCGCCGCATCGAAGAAGGTAGGCCGGAATACGCGGAACGTTTCCGGCCGAGACGCGCAGTCCGGGAACGGCCGGCGGTCTTATCCTGGCCTACGACTGAGAAAACGGTCGGTCTCCTCGCTCACCTGAAAACCGCTGTAACGACCGCGATTCGGCAGTTTTACTGCTCATGGCTGCATTGATCAGACGTACAGCGCTGCGAGGCGCGTCAGCTCGGCTTCGTATTTCTCAGGTTTGAGCAGGGTCTGTACGCCGATCACAAATCGCTGCGTGCCCGTCTGCAGGTATTTATCGAGTCCCTCCTGAACGGCTGCGCGCTCACCCTGGATGAAGCCCATCACCGTGATATCGAGCGTCGAGAAGTCGCGCCCGACCGCGTCGCATTCGCGGCGTAGCTCATCGAGCTGCTTCTTCACATAGCCGTGCGGAACTCCGGTAAACGGCATCAACAATCCAATCTTCATAGTCACCTCTTTTTCGGGTTCACGTGGAGAGTTCCACGGTTGTTTTTCGTAAGCAGCTCGTCTGCGGAGCGGGGAGTCACAGGAATTTGCAGCGCCGCACACCAGAGGTCAGTCAGTACGTCAAGCGCAAGTTCCCGGTCCACGTCCACAGTCTTTTGCACGATCCATTTCATACAGAACTGGTCCAGTTGCAGGATCAAAAGCTCGATCCGCAGCCGCGCCTCGCGCCGCTTCGTCCCACGGACTTTTGCGAAATAGCCAGTCAACTCGTCAGTCAGCCGTCGTAAGCCCTCGTATTGCTGGGTCGCGAGAGTGGGATCGATGACCGCTGCCTCGCACATCGCGGGGAGGATACGCCGGTGCTCTTCCCACCAACTGAGGGCTTCGTCAAGCCAGGC
The DNA here is from genome assembly GCA_016200595.1 of Deltaproteobacteria bacterium. Lineage (GTDB taxonomy): Bacteria > Desulfobacterota > Binatia > Bin18 > Bin18 > JACQEL01. The sequence continues at coordinate 1,913 of JACQEL010000569.1, read as the reverse complement.
GCGGAGTTCCTGCCGAGAACTCAGGGACCGGTCGAGTTTCCTCCAGTATTCCGCCGTCGTTGGCATGAGCGCTTGGTAAAGCGCGGCCATCACCTCGGCCTTGTTGGTAAAATGGAGGTATTAGGTAGTCGAAATGTAGTTAAGCCGACATAGGCACTTTTTGTGAGATACCTGACGCCCCGGCGCGGTAGACCTTGCGAGAAAATGATGCTCCAGCCAAGCGCAGCTGAGCTGCGGCACAACGCAGTTGGTGCAGACAGCCAGCCGGCTGCGCGGCTAGGTGTTGCTCGGCGTTCTCCCGGCCTCTCGTCACGCTCTTCTCACTGTGGCCTCTGCGGCCTACCTTCTCGCTCAAGTTGACCACGGCCCGGTAGCGGATCTGCCAGACGCGAGAAGCTGCGTTCTGGCCGCGGCAACTTAGCTCGTTTACGTTAGCCCACATTAAATGACAGCACGCGAAGAACTCACCGTTTTCTATAACTCACTGAAGGTTCGCGCTCCGGCAGAACTTTCGGGGTATTCCAACCTCGTCGGTCCTGACCTGATCTGGCTTGACGATGAGTATCTGAATTCATGCCCACGTATCGCCATCGTGGGTCAACAAGTTGATGGTTGGGACTACAAATACCCCGAGTTCGTTTCTGAATGGAGCGTTCCCGACGCGATTGCCAGTTATCGCGAGTTCGATTTTGCAGCCAATGACTATTCAAGCCCGTTTTGGCAGTTCTGCCACAAGGTTCGTGTGTCCGCGTTTCCAAGTGAACCAGAAGCACGGCGAAAGGTTCTCTGGACAAACCTTATCAAATTCGTCGCCAGCGATCGAAGGCCCATCCTTTGGAAGCCTTACGCTGAAGAGGCTCTTCGGCTTCAAGAGGACATTCTGACTACTGAACTCACTATTGCCAAGCCGAATGTTTGCCTGTTCGTGACCGGTCCTAATTTCGACTCAGTGCTTGAACGGTATTTTCAAGGGGTGCGCTTCGAAGCCCTTGACCTTCCGGTGAGGCAGTTCGCACAACTTGTTCACCCGCGACTTCCTCGTCATTCATATCGCACGTACCATCCAAACTACCTCAATCGCGACCGAAAAGAGCGTTGGGATAAAGTTCTTCAAATTCTGTCCCGGGAGCTCGCGTGGCCTAACGCGGCGCGCCCCTGAGCTTTGATGCTAGACGACGTCTTTCCAGGCTAGCTGGGAACAGCTAAGCTTCATGAGGTGAAGGCGTACAAATTCACTGACTACTTCGAGAACGAAGTCTTGCGCAAACGCCCCTATCTGAAAAAGGAGTGGTGTATTCAAGTCCTTGAAAATCCAATTCGGAGTGAACCCCAGGAGAAGAATCGTTTTCGCTTTTGGGGAGCAATTCCTGAGTTTGACAATCGCATCTTACGAGTGGTCACGCTTGAGGACAAAATGACAATTCACAACGCCTTCCCTGACCGGAGGTTCAAACCATGAAGCTCACCTATTACCCTGACACTGACTCACTCTATATTGACCTCTCTGAGCAACCGAGTGTGGAAAGCCAGGAGATCTCTGAAGGGATTGTGCTCGACTACGATGCCCGCGGGAATCTTGTCGGGATTGATATTGACAATGCAAGCAAGAAAGTACAGCTCAAAGAGTTGACGCTCAGCAAGTTGCCGACAGAGATCCAAACTATCGTGGCCTAACCAGCGCCGTGCACGTGACCGTCGCTCAGTTCGGACTCTGCTCGATCTGAAGGGATACGGTCTCGCGGCGGCCCGAGACGGCGGGCGTTAGGCTCCGAGGTATCAAGCGTGACTACTGCCAAATCCGAGAAGCCCATCCTCTACATCTTCTCCGGCCTGCCCGGGAGCGGCAAAACTACGCTTGCGCAAAGAGTCGCCCCACGCGTCACCGCCGTGTATCTGCGCATCGATACGATCGA
>JACQEL010000568.1 GCA_016200595.1 Deltaproteobacteria bacterium | reverse complement strand
CAGCTCCAATAAGAATATAGCCGCCCCCTTCCTGAGTAATTCTCCCTTCACAGATTGGTCGTCAAGATACGACTTATCGAGCCAGTAGACATCATTCTTACCGCGGAAATCCAGAGCTGTCCCTTCAGCAGATGTACCTTGCCTCATTTCTTCCCCAGCAGTGTCACTCCAGACTAAGCAGGGAACAAGCTTGACCTGAACTGATTCAAGAGGTTTCCTGTCAAAGCCAAGAATCTTTTTGTACAGCTCGCGGGCAGTGCTGGTAATGTCTTTCTTGCTACGGCCAGCCACCTCCGGTAGTTTATTCAACCATTCAGTCCACTGTTTGTCTGTTGGCCCGGGCAGGGTTTCCCGAACCTTAAGAGTCTGGGTGAGGAAGGTAGCCAAATCACGCCCTTCTTGTCCGTCCGCCAGATCGACATTCACTTCGGGGAGCAACCCTCCGAGTCCTTTTCCAGGCATATAAGCTTCGAAGGGCGCAACATAAGAATCTTCATGCAGAAGACTGGGTTTACACGGGAGCCAGGCGACTTTTTGGAGCTGGTAGATGGCTAACGAGTCAACAAAGGCAGGAGATTTCCTATTGTCTAATTTGAACTCCATTTTAGAGTAAGATTTAACAACAACCTTACTCATGAGGGTGAGAATGGAAATACGATCAAGAGCCTCTTCCGGCAGGCATTCTGGAAAAAATTCCAGCGCCCACTGCTCCCTGAGACGGGTTGTGCCAGAAGACGGAAATTTTTGTTTCAGGGAACTGCAGTAGTCATTCCAATAACTCCAGTTCCTGACTTCACCTCTATTGTCCTTGCTGGATTTCATCCACGGGTTCGGCGGCGTATCCTGGACCCGGAAACGCAAGCCTTCGCTGCTTTTGAACCTTAAAAGTTTGGGCTCCCAGGAAACACCGGCGTAGCGCAATCGTCCCTTCCATTTTTCAGGATCTAAAGGCTGGATCTTGTCAGGCCACTGCTCAGGAGCCTTTAGCACCCCTCGATCAGTTACCTCACGGAAGAAATCGTCGAAGGAGTCTGGTCCTCCCCAGGCTTCTCCAGCGTAGCACTGTCCTGTGGATAGCCATCCGCGATTGGTGGGCAACTTTAAGCAGTGGGCAAGGCGTATTCGTTCCTCTTTCTCCCAGATGACGAGCGAGGTCTTTTCAAATTCAGGCTCTCCCGCCCATTGCACAAAAAGTTGGAGTGTTTCACCGCCGTGCTCCGACCACCATTCATCTTCGGGATGGCGTGCAAGGGTAGGAATCAAAACCTTGTGAAGCAGGTTGTGATCGTCCGCTTCGAGAAGATGGCCGCTGGTCAAGTCGTACCAGCGCTTCCCACCTCCTTGCTGATCCGCTTCTTTGCTGAGAAGAAGTTCTTCTACTCTTTTTCGGAATTGTTCATCCAGAGCATCCAGTTCAACCCACTTTGGAGGGCTTTGTTTTGGTCGGGACTTGAGTAAAGGACGGTCCTCTTCGAGTGCCCGTGCTTGTCCATCATCTGTCCACCAACAGGGAACTTTGCGACAGGTGCTTATGTGGCTATTGGATGTCTGCTCGTCCATTTCAGAGGATTTGAGCACGACTTGTCGGAGCACTTTCGCAGCCTTCAGGCAGGCTTCAGAATCAACATTGAGGCAGTGTTGCAACAGGTGGGGATATTTGCTGACCGTCAATTCAGACGCACCCAGAATCTCCAGAGGTTTTCGTACGAATTCCATGAGTTCCGGGACGACGAGAGCAGATTTTTTTACCGCTTCGGATACTGGATCGAGCACAGTTCCCAACTCATGACTCCACAGCCACGTTCCCCCAGGTTTGACCAGATCTCCGCCGATAGTGGGCACGAAGGTGCACTCTTGCAGCACTGCCTTAACCAGCTCCCAGATTCGTTGAGCGGGCTCGCTACTCGGTTCTCGCTCAGGGACGAAAGCACCCAGCACCACAGCGGGTGGAGCTTCGTGCACGATGCGAGCAAGCAGTCCTCCCAGCAGAGAGAAAAGCTCTGTATCCATCTCTCGGACGTGCTGACGGCTTTGCTCGACTTCAAATGAGGCATGTACCAAAGCGCGAAAAGGGAGGCTCTCTTTTGTAGGGAAAAAGACATGTAGAGGAGGAGTATCCGCAAAGGGTACGAGTTGGCCCTCTTTGATCTGGAGACAGATAGCAGCGCTGTGGCGTTTACCTCCGTTTTTGGCATCCTTGGTGGCAGCCCAGCGGCGGTAATGCAGAGTATGTTCCGTGATTACTCCACCGAGAGTAGATTCTACTACCTGGACGGTAATGTCAGCATCTTTGAGTAAGCCGAAATCGCCCCGGTTAACCTCGTAGAGTCGGCTTTGGCCGTCGGGAAAGCCCAGTTCAAGGGTTCTGAGATACTGGCAAAACAGAAGTAGTCTAGGATCCAGGTCCTTCAGCCACTTGTGCACCTTTGGTCGGGCCTCCTCTCGCAAAGGAAGACAGATGATCGTCACGTATCCTTTGTTGAGAAGATCTTTGACCCCATTGTTCGCTGCTCCGGGGTGAGGAATACGGAAAATCAAAGGAGGCGGATCTTGATTGGGCGGCATGCCTCCTTGCAGCAGCGTACGGGTTTCGACAGTGGAGAAGTGGAAGTGAAAAGGGCCTGAGTGGATTTGCGGTTCTTCGGTCAGTTCGAGAACCGATTTGAAGCCTAACCCCTTACTGCCTATTAGCTGTGCTGGTGTAGTTTCCGGTGGGGACATGGCGTCGTCAGCGTTTTGTAGCAGCTCCCACAGAGCGCGTCCGCCGTAATCGTGCTGGATTTCTTCTTCTTCACGAAAATCGCTGAAGATACGGTCAGGGTTGGTCTTGTAGGTCTGAAGCTCCCGCTCGCGGATAGCCTCAAGGACGCAGTCGTCCGGCTCGCTAGGGCAGGGGTCCGATGGGGTATAGTTATGCTTTGTGCCAAGATGGGAGGCGCAAATGGCAACCACCCCTCTCCGCGTGAATCCCTGCCCGGTGTTGGCAACCAGGAGAGCCTCTTCAGTCAGGCGGATAAGACACTTCCTATCGTCCAGCATCTCTATCTTCACGTCTCACAGAGCTATAGGGGCACAGCGTGCCTGTCCTCCCTACGGAGGCTCAAGCGAACACGCATCATGGGCACACTGCGCTCCTATGCTCTCCTATTCGACCGTGACGCTCTTAGCCAAGTTGCGGGGCTGGTCTACGTCAGTGCCGCGGTAGACGGCAATATGGTAGGCCAGGAGCTGGAGCGGAATGGTCAAGAGAATCGGCATCAGCAGGTGATTGGTCGTAGGCACCTGGATGATCTCCCAGGCGATCTCTTCTAACTCAGGGGAGGGTGCATCGGTGAGAGCGATAATACGCCCGCCACGCGCCTCGACTTCTTTCATATTACTCAAGGTCTTGAGATAGACTGGGTCCTTGGGCAAGCACACCACTACCGGCATCTCTTCATCGATAAGCGCGATGGGGCCGTGTTTCATTTCGCCGGCTGGGTAGCCCTCGGCATGGATATAGGAAAGCTCTTTGAGCTTGAGCGCGCCTTCGAGCGCAATGGGATAATTCACGCCCCGCCCAAGATAGAGAAAATCCTTGGCGTGGCCATACTTTTTGGCAATCTTTTCGATCGGCTTGTCTTTCGCCAGGATCTCTCGCACCAGCGCCGGCAGGTTCATCAAGTCCTCGATGAGCTTGGAGCCCTTTTCCTGAGAAAGCACTCCGCGCCTCTGGCCCAAGTGCACCGCTAACAAGTATAGCGCCGTCAGTTGGGTGGTGAACGCCTTCGTCGACGCCACACTCATCTCTGGACCGGCATGCGTGTAGAGAACGAGGTCCGCTTTGCGTGGGATCGAGGCGTCTATCACATTACAGATGGCGAGGGTTGGGACGCCAGCGATCTTCCCCCCCTCAAGCGCGGCGAGGGTATCGATAGTCTCCCCGGATTGTGAGACCACGAGCACCGCGGTATGCGAGTCCAGCGGCGAGTTCCGATAGCGGAACTCACTGCCGTAGTCCACCTCCGTCGGAATACGTGCCAACTCCTCGAAAAAGAATTTGCCAATGAGGCACGAGTGCCAGGCGGTCCCACAAGCGACAAGGGTTAAGCGTTTGAGGGAGGTGAGGAATTCGCTATGCGTTTTTAGCTCTTCCAGGGAGACCGTCCCTGCCTGGGGGGAAATCCGGCCGCGCATGGTGTCGATGATCGCCTGCGGCTGCTCATGAATCTCTTTCAGCAGAAAGTGTTTATACCCCCCTTTCTGAGCCGTAATCGCATCCCAGGTGATGTGCCGGGGAGTCCGTTCGATCGGTTGGCCCTGAAAATCGCAAAAGGCCACTCCCGCGCGCGTGACCTCTGCCATCTCGCCATCATCGAGGAACGCGACCTGACGCGTGTAATCGAGCAAGGCCGGGATATCTGAGGCGATGAAGTTTTCTCCCTCCCCTAAGCCGATGACGATAGGAGTGGAGTTCTTGGCGGTGAGAATTTTATCGGGTTCGCTCTCACACAGCGCCACGATGGCAAAAGAGCCCTGCAGGCGTTGCAGCGTCGCCCGCGTGGCTTGGGTGAAGGACATGCCTTCTTGGATATACTCGTCGATCAGGTGGGAGATGACTTCAGTATCGGTTTCCGAACCGAATGTCCGCCCTTTGTTCAGAAGTTCGTAGCGCAGCTCCAGGTAATTCTCGATGATGCCATTATGGATGACCACGACCTTCCCGGCCCGATGTGGATGGGCATTCTCCTCTGACGGACGACCGTGCGTAGCCCAACGGGTGTGACCCATACCCACGACGCCGTGCACGGGATTGTCGTGCAACAATTGATCGAGGTTGCCCAACTTGCCGACTGAGCGACGGACGACGATCCCCTCTTTGGAACTCCCATTAGCGAAGATCGCTACTCCGGCGGAATCATAGCCGCGATATTCCAGGCGTTTGAGACCTTGCAGCAGCAGTGGAGCTGCCTCTCTGTACCCGATGTAACCAATAATGCCGCACATAGCTTAAACCTCATGACATAGTGGTCAGTTACCAGTTGTCAGTTGTCAGCAGGAGGCAATGAAGACTCTTCTGATTGTGAGAATAACTGGCAACTGGCAACTGACCACTTTCTTACTTCTTTTCTGCTTCCTTCGCCCGCTTCGCTGCGGTCCACCCCTCGCGCACCGCTTCCTGACGCGTGTTGAACACCAGCGCGCCGGCTGGCACGTCGTGACGGACAGTGGTGGCCGTCGCGATGTAGACGTCGTCGTGAATGGTGAGCGGTGCCACCAGGGTCGTGTCGGAACCGACCTGCACGCGATCCCCGATCTTGGTGCGGTATTTGTGGAAGCCGTCGTAGTTGCAGGTGATCGTCCCCGCGCCGATATTGGCGTCTCGCCCGATCTCGGCGTCACCGATATACGACAAGTGCTTCGCCTTGGTGTGTTCGCCGATGAACGATTTTTTGACCTCAACAAAATTCCCGATCTCCGCGCGCGCGGCTAACACTGCCCCCTTGCGGAGATGGGCGAAAGGACCCACCTCTGCCTGGTTACCGAGTTCACTCTCGCTCAACACGACCGAGAAGTGAACGTGGACGTCGTCACCGATCCGACAATCTTCGATATATGCGCTGCCGTCGATGTGGCAGCGTGCGCCGATGCTGGTTTTGCCCTTCAGGTGGGTGTTGGGACCGATCACCGTGTCTTGTCCAATGGTCACATCCTCATCAAAGTAAACGGTATCCGGGTCTTCTAAGGTAACGCCCGCAGCCATCCAGTGACTGCGCAATTGCGCTTGCCGGGTCTTTTCCATGAGGGCTAACTCCTCTCGCGAATTGATGCCTCCCACCTCACCAGGGTCTGCGGCCCGGACCGCTTGGGTCGGCAGCCCGGTGGATACCGCCTGCGCCACGATATCGGTCAGGTAGTATTCGCCCTGGGCGTTGAGGGGTTGTAACCGCTCAAGCGCCGCAAACAGAAAGTCCGCCTGCACGCAGTAAATACTGGTGTTGATCTCCTGCACCGCCAGTTCTTCTGCGGTCGCATCGCGCGCTTCGACGATTCTGTGGATCTGGCCATCGCTGGTGCGAATCACCCGGCCATAGCTTGCCGGGTCATCGAGGCAGACCGTCAGGACGGAGAGCGTAGCGTGCCGGGCGCGGTGGTGCTGAATGAATCCGTTCAGTGTTGCTGTGGTGAGCAACGGCGTATCGCCACAAACGATTAAAATATCTCCCCGAAAGTCGCAGAAATGACTCCTTGCTGCCAACACAGCATTGCCAGTGCCGCGTTGTTCTCGCTGTAGGGCAAACTCGATGCCTGCTCCTCCGCATACCCGCTGCACCTCTGCCGCCTGATAGCCGATCACGGCGACAAGCCGGTCTGGGTGTAAACGTTGTGTGGCATGGAGCACGCGCGCGAGCAAGGGCTTGCCGGCGACACGATGGAGCACTTTAGCCTGGGACGAGCGCATACGCTTGCCCAGGCCAGCCGCGAGGATCACTACCCCTAGAGCGGTTTGCAATTGCGTTGACCTCTGTTTTGGTCTGAGGTGCCACGGGCAGCTTGCTGCCCGTGCCCACCGCTCGCACTGGCGGACCAGCCCAATACTGTCCGGGAAATTTTTCGGTCTCGTGCCCAAGACTGGGGCTTTGCCCTTTGGAGTGCGGGAGCCACGCTCCCGCTTTGGCTGGGCCGTGCCACAGGCCACACGGCCCGGGGCTCACCCT
>JACQEL010000567.1 GCA_016200595.1 Deltaproteobacteria bacterium | reverse complement strand
TGTTTGAGCGGATCAAACGAGGGGAGTTCTGAGTGCGGCTGGTTCCAAACAGCTCGTATGGGTAGCAAGGGTAGCCTGGATGAAGCCCTTCGACTTCGCTCAGGACAGGCTCCGCGGAATCCAGAATGCATCGGCAAGGAATCCCGGATTGCATCCGGGCTACAGGGAACCGCTATCTGCCGTCAGGGTAGATCTTTTCTAGTTGTGCTAGTAGGTCTTCTTGGCTCCCAGAACCAACCTCCTCTGGCGCGCTAGGAAGAGTTCCCTGGTTTGGTTTATCCGCTACAGATTGTCCCTGCTGCGCTGCTAGCTGGCTCTTGAGATGCGCGATTTCTTGCTCCTGTGCCGTTAGCTGCTGACGGAGCTGTCGGACCAACACGATTAATTCTTCGGGTCGGAGAGACAGCGGATCGATTTCTTTCATGTACCCTTTCTCATCACAGGAACCGGCGCTTTTCAACCCGCAGGTACTGCATGGAACGGCTTTGACAGAGGCAAGAGGGATTGGTACTCCCTAGCGTCATGGACACAAAACTCCGGCAGGCCATTGAGGCTGCAGTCGCAGAGACCTGGGGACAAGAGACACGAGTCAGTCATATCGTTCCTCTGGCAGGAGATGCCTCGAGTCGGAGCTATGCGCGTCTCCATCTGAACGGCGGTGAGCCAGCGACAGTGGTGGTGATGATACTCGCCGGCAGCGGGCTGTCTCTCTCATCTGACGAGTTAGCAATTTTTGCCGAGCCGCTAAAAGAATTGCCTTATCTGAACGTCTACCGGTTTCTTCAGCCGCTCGGTGTGCGTGTACCAGCAGTGTACTACGACGGACAGAAGAATGGCTTCCTCCTGCTTGAGGATATTGGCGAGGTGCCTCTGCGCGAAGCTGCCCAGGAGTTACCCGCTATAGAGGTCCAGCGGTTGTATCAGTTAGCGATTGATCAACTCGTGCTCTTACAGGTCGAAGGTACCCGTCAGCGCAACGATTCCTGTATCGCTTTTCAGCAACGCTTCGAGCATCGGCTGTTCCTGTGGGAATTCGAACACTTCATCGAATGGGGCTTGGAAAAGCGGGAGCAGCAGCCTTTGTCTTCAACCGAAGGACAAGAGCTCCGACAGATGTTCGAGCAAATCGCTAGGCAACTCGATCAAGCTCCGTGCTTTTTGAATCACCGCGATTATCACAGTTGGAATTTGTTCGTGCAGAACAACGAGATCCGTGTGATCGATTTCCAAGACGCCCTGTTGGCCCCGGCAACCTATGATCTTGAAACGCTACTGAATGACCGTGATACTCCTACCGTGATCACTCCAGAGCTAGAGCAATCGCTGGTGAATTATTACCACACCGTGTGGCACAGACGTGGTGGTACGGCCTTCCCGTTTGACCGTTTGTGGGAAGAGTACAATTTGTGCCTGTTACAGAAGGCCTGTAAAGTAGTCGGCCGCTTTTATTATCTCGAGTTGGAAAAAGGTAAGAAGGGATATAGCCGCTACATTCCGCCGACGCTGGCCACGATCCGTCGCGTGTTAGCGCGATTGCCGCAATATGGACGGCTGCAAGACATTCTTGCCAGCCATTTCCCGGCGTAGGGGCGAAGCATTTGCGATGAGGGCGCCTGACCTGTAGCGATTCGATTGGCAAATGCTTCGCCCCTACTTTGGAGAGCTTCGCGGTTTCCCCCCCACCGAGGCACCAGCCCTCGTCGCGCTCCCCGGGCACGGGGCCGACGGCAGCCTAATCGACGCAAGGTAGCGTTCATCGATGGCATCCAGTGGTCGTGCCCCGGCCGTGTCCCGCACGCGCTGGGCAGCGGTACACGCATCTGTCGTCTCCACCGGCGCTGCGGCAAAGGGGTGCGGCTGATTCCCTTGACTGTCCACGTTGACGCCATTGCCGCTATAGTTCCCCTGGGCATAGACCTGGGCACTCTGGACCTGCAGGGCGTGCGTGGCACTGGGTTGGAGCGAAGAATAGTAAAAGTTCTGCACCACATTGGCCTGGGTGTTGTTCTTTAGGACAGTCCCGTACGCCTCGAAGTCCCAGATCAGGTTATTGCGGATGTCCGTGACCACGTCGGGAGGCGGCAGGGCCACGGTTTTGTCCCACCCTGACTGGGGCTGGCGGCTCTGCCCCTGCATGAAGAGGTTATGATGGAAGGTGATGCGTCGCGCCTGGTAGTCAATCAGCGACAGTAAATTATGGGCTTGCAGATTCTGGGCAAAAATTGACCATTGCACGGTGATATCGAAGGCCCCCCGGGTAATATCAATGCTGCCATCATGGGCGCCCTGGATGGAAACATGATCGATGACGATATTGGAGGCACCATCACGGATGGTGATACCGTCGGGTGTGGGGTTGCGGATCCGCAGTCCCCGGATGATGATGTCGTGCGCTTGGTGCGTGCCCGAGAGGTAGAGCCCGGCGTTGACCAGGGTAATCCCCGGCGGGGGGGCGTTCAAGCCATCCAGGGTGAGAAAAGCGCCTTTGACCTTGAGCATCTTGGTCAAGGAGATCGTGCCGCTCACCGCAAAAACCACAGTCCGCGAGCCCGCGGAGACTGCGGCACGCAGACTGCCGGGGCCAGAGTCGTGGAGGTTGGTGACAGAGACAATTCTTCCTCGACTCCCCCCAGGTGTCAGAGCCCCAAATCCTTGGTAGGGAGTAGGCGCGACTGGCTGCTCCGCCTTGGGGGGTGGGAGTTTGGGCGTTGCACTCCTCGGTGCCTGAATCGGACCCGGCACAGGGAGAGGGGTCATCTGGGGTTCGTGGCGGCGGGTGGCCGGTCCTCCAGCGCAGCCTTGGAGAGCCAGGCTACAGGCCACTAACACGACCCCAATTCCCGCTGCGATTTTCATGTGCCTTTCCTTTTTGAGCTTGCTCATCCAACCAGGCGTACTACAGAATACCGAAAAGGAGTAACTATGCGAGCCATGATTCTTGCTGCTGGCTTCGGAACCAGACTGCGACCGTTGACCAACACCGTCCCCAAGGCACTCATACCAGTCGCTGGCCGGCCGTTGATCGAGTATGGGCTGCTGTTCCTCAAATCGCAGGGTATTGAAGAGGTAGTTATCAACCTGCACCACCTGGGCGAGAAGATCCGTGCCGCTCTGGGTGACGGCCGCGTCTATGGACTGCGCATCACCTACTCACCAGAGGACCCTATCCTCGAAGCCGGCGGCGGCATCAAGAAGGCCCAGGCGTTCCTCGACGGTGAGACCTTCATCGTGCTTAATTGTGATACGATTCTTGATCTCGATCTCCAGGTATTGTTGACTACCCACCGCCAAAATCGTGCCGTAGCAACGTTAGTCTTGCGTCCGGACCGCGAAGCAGCTCGCTACGGTCTCTTAGAAACCGACACCAACGGACGTATCCGGCGTTTTCTTGGTCAGCCAGCCGAGGTGAGCGAGCCACTTTCGCCGTACATGTTTAGCGGTTGCCAGATGCTTGAGCCACGCGTTTTTACCTGCATGCCCGCAGAAAGACCTTTCAGCACAACTCGTGAGACCTATCCACAAATGCTTCGTGCCGGCGAGGCGCTGTACGGCTTCATCCACAACGGGCCCTGGATGGTAGTGGACGATGCTGAAGGAATGGCGCGGGCGACGCAAGCACTCATCTCCGGGCAGGTACGCTTGTCATATTTACGGCCTTAATAACCCCTCGAGGTTGGGAGACGACACAGCAAGCCTCCACTCTTATCCGGACCAACCCCTAACCCCCATCCCTAACCCCCATCTTCCACGATCCTGACGAAATTCTCCAGGCACCGCTGCGCGGCGGCGGTCTCCCGCACGGTCGCAAGCAACCACCCACGCAGTGGATCTATGCACGGCTGCCAACGTGGAAAGGCTTCCGGCGGCAAAGTAGACGCGAGCACGTAAATCAGGTTTGAGATGATTTCCGGCGTGAATTCGGGATGGAATTGTGTTCCCCAGATGCGCTCTCCAAGTTTGAACGCCTGGTAAGCCCAGTGGTCATTTTGCGCTAAGGGGACAGCGCCGGCAGGCAGTTCGGCAACTACATCTCCGTGGCTTGCCTGGGCCAGGAATGACTCTGGCACCCCGGCAAAGAGCGGGTCATTTCTGCCCTCGGCAGTCAGCGCAAGGGTAACGGTTCCCAGTTCCCAGCCATGCCGACACTTCTCGACCTGACCGCCAAACGTCTGGGCTAAGAGCTGATGGCCGAAGCAAACGCCGTAAAGAGGGATGGCACGATCCGCCGCCTGTCTGAGGAAATCCTCACTCCGGGCAATCCAAGCCGCGCCATCATAGACTGAAGCGGCCGAGCCAGTAATGATGACACCGGCATAGTGCGGCTCAGGCAGTTCCTCCTTACGAGCATCGATGACCTCAAACCGCTCGTCGCCTAGAAGATTCAAGAATGCCCGTTCGTAGG
>JACQEL010000110.1 GCA_016200595.1 Deltaproteobacteria bacterium | reverse complement strand
ATCATAGGGCAGCTGCTTTTCCGGCACATTAGGCACATCATTGAAGTGCACCAAGTGCTCATCTAACCACTGCCGATACGGGAAGGCGGCCGCCCGCTGCTGCTTAATTTCTTCGTCACTGACGATGCGGCCTTCTTCCGTATCTACCAAAAACATACGGCCCGGTTGCAGCCGGCGTTTCTCCAGCACCTGCTCGGGTGGCACGTCAAGCACGCCAACTTCTGAGGCCATGATCACCAGATCGTCCTTGGTGACGTAATACCGCGAAGGACGTAAGCCATTGCGATCGAGGACCGCGCCAACTTGCGTGCCATCGGTGAAGGCGATCGACGCCGGCCCATCCCACGGCTCCATCAGACTGCTGTGGTATTCATAGAACGCCCGCTTTTGCTCATCCATACTCTCATGATTTTCCCAGGGCTCGGGGATCATCATCATCATCGCGTGCGAGAGCGGGCGTCCGCTCAGCACCAGGAATTCCAGGCAGTTGTCGAATTTCGTGGAATCGCTGCCGTCTTCCTGAATGATCGGGAACAACTTCGGCAAGTCGTCCCCGAACAACTCCGACGCCAGCATCGCTTGCCGCGCATGCATCCAGTTCTCGTTTCCGCGCAGCGTATTGATCTCGCCGTTGTGAATTAAATAGCGATAGGGGTGTGCCCGCTCCCAACTCGGGAAGGTATTGGTGCTGAAGCGCGAATGAACGACGGCAATAGCGGTTTCCACCTCCGGATCGGAAAGATCTGGGTAGAAGGTGACAACCTGCCGCGGCGTCAGCATGCCTTTATAAATCATGGTCTTGCAGGACAGGCTCGGGATGTAGAAGTACTGACCGCCAGTGAGGCCCTTATAGCGGATAGCGTTTTCAGCTAGCCGTCGGATGACGTACAGTTTACGCTCGAAGGCCAGGTTGTCGGGGATGGCAGCGTTGCGACCGATAAAGACCTGGCGAATGGACGGTTCACAGGATTTCGCGGTCTCTCCTAAGTACAAGTTGTCCGTCGGAACGCTACGCCAACCCAGGACCTGTTGCCCTTCGCTGATAATAATCTCTTCGAGCATTTCTTCGCACTGATGGCGCAAGTCGCGGTCGGGTGGCAGGAACACCATGCCTACCCCATACTGTCCTGGTTTGGGCAACTGAAAGCCGAGCCCCGCGCAAACGCGCTGCAGAAAGTCATGCGGGATCTGCAGAAGAATGCCTGCTCCATCACCCGTATTCTCCTCACAACCACATGCCCCACGATGGTCCAGGTTCTGCAAGACCGTCAGCGCCTGTTCGATGATCTTATGCGACTTCTCGCCCTTGATATTGACTACGAAACCGATACCGCAGGCATCATGCTCGAATTTTGGATCATAGAGGCCCTGTTTGGCAGGAATACTGGGATGTGTCATACTCGCGCCCTTCTTATGTATTTGACAATTATCTCTGTCTCTATCTTTGTCTCTGTCCCTATCTCTGTCCCTATCTCTGTCCCTATCTCTGTCTCTGTCTCTCCCCCTACCCTCCTCGCTTCAACTTGAGTACTTGCGCCCCCTCCTGCCCCCTATGCCCCTTTTCGAGTTCCACCTCTTTTTCTTTCAGATCCAACCACAGTCCCTCAGTGTGGGTCGACAGTACCACCGAGGTCTCGGTGCGGGAGACGCCTTCGATAGAGCGGATCTTGCGGATCAATTCTTCGAGGCCTGAAGTGTTATCAACCTTCACCTTGAGCAGCACGGTGTGCTGACCGGTCACATGGTGGCATTCTTGCACGTCTTCCAGGTGGTCGATGTCCTTCTCGAATTTACCGATTAGTCTGGGATGATCGATAAACACCCCAATAAACGCAGTAATGTCTTTGCCCAGCTTCTGCGCATCGAGAAGAGCGGTGTAACCGCGAATCACCCCGCTCTTTTCCAGTTTGTCAATGCGTTCGGCCACCGACGGTGCAGACAGGCCGACTCGCTCGCCAATCTTCACCAGCGGTAACTTGCAGTTTTCCTGCAACACCGAGAGAATATGTCGATCTACTTCGTCGAGTTCCATGCCGTCTCACCTAATATCCTGAGGCTAAAAACCTTAAGGGCCTAATGAATAGCGAACTGGATGAGTATTTGTCAAGAGAATTTCTGTCTTTTTGACAAATTTTTGTAACTACTTAGCCGCAGAGCGGCGGATGAAGGTAGGCCGGCCTTTCAAGGCCGGTTGAGGGGAAACAGCACAACCCTCGCGTCGCGCCGCGACGCGCTGAAGGCCGCGCTCTCGGCTACAGGCCGTAAACGACCTGCCTACCATCAACCGTCCCTACGGGACGAAAAGGGCTGAGCAGTTACAAATTTTTAGCAGAAAATTTTCTTGCTCCTTCGCAAAGCCGCGTAGAGACTCATGTACAAAATCCGTGTGCTAGCGCTGGATGGCGGGCACAGCCCGCCATACGAAACTAAAACTGGATTCCCGCTCGTGCGGGAATGACACTGACATGGTTCCCTTCTTCGTCATGCCCGCCCTTTGACCACGCTCAGGACAGGCTCCGGCGGGCATCCAGGTTCTCTAGTTCGCAAGAGGCGAGCACGATAAAAACTGTAAAATTCTTGTTGCCACCGCCGCGGCAGCATGTTAGAGGGCAAAACAGCTCTCGACGGCACTGACAATCCAGTTCATGCCCTGCGGAGGAGGTCGCTGTATGACGATGCGTATTCTCTACGTTAATCCGCTCGCTCTGGACGCCAATCCTGCTATCGATGCCATTGCCTATGGCCTCCAGCATGTCCTACACCCGGCGGCAATTGAACTGCGGGTGCTGTTCGCCGATTTCACGGCGCCGCATTATCGGCGACAGTACGAAGCTGCGATTGCAACCGGGATCGCAGCGAAAGTTGATGCCATCGCCATCTATGTCATTGACCCGTCGGCCTTTGCTGATTCGGTCGCCAAGGCGCGCGCCGCGGGCGTTCCGGTTTTTGCCTTCGTCCAACCACACTATGCGGTGAATGCGTCGGTCGTGTATCCCAACTTCAACCACGGCGTGTTCATGACGGAACACTTGGCGTCGCTTCTCCCTTCGGGGAGTGGCGTCGCCGTGATCGGTGGACCCCAGTCAGTAGACGATGCCGAAGAGGTGGCCGGCCTCAGCTTCGCGCTGAAGCGCAGTCACTGCCGGCTACTGAATAATCCAGAAGATTCCCGCTACTGCAACCTTACGGATGTGGCAGCCGGTGCTCGGGAACCAACTTTACGATTATTAGCGGAGTTTCCGCGTATCGATGGCTTGATCCCTTATAACGACGAAACCATGCTCGGCGCCCTCGCCTGCCTTGAAGAAGCTGGCAGGGCCAAGGAGATGAAAATCGTTTGCCGCAACGGGTCACCGGCGGCGGTAGAAGCAGTACGACAAGGAAAAATTGCCGGCACTTGGGATCTCGATGCTTCTGGTATCGGCACAACGTTAGGAGAGTTGATCGTCCGACACTTGCAAGGCGGAGAAAAACTAGAGGGATTTATGGCAATGAGTCCGGTAGGGAGGATGATCACTCAAGCGAATCTTCATACCTGGCGACCCTGGTCGGAGCGTGTGCAGTGGATGCCATTGAAGATTGGGCTGTGAAATCGCAAGTGGAAGCGAAGGTGAGGAAAATCATTCTGAGCCGGAGAGCAATAGTGGCACCGGCCGCTGGCCGGTGCGCACCGTCTAGCCGGCGGTGCCACTGAGAAGGTTATCCCCATCAACACCTCCAGATCTTGGGTACCTCTATATAGAGGCAAGCAAGTAAGAGATTCTTCGGCCTGCGGCCTCAGAATAACAGGTCCTCAAAGTCAACTGAGAGGACTAAGTGGATGCCAAAAAGTCTGTTGACAAGCCGTGCACAGGCTAGAAGCCTGTGCCACCCGCACCAGAGCCTTTTCCAAGGGTGGCGCAGCCATCTTGGCTGCGCTGGCACGTCAGGAGTGTCAAAGAACTTTTTAGAACCTGCTTAGTGTTGCAGAAGGAGCACAATTCATGCTCGTCTTATACATAAACGTCCTCCCCTACGGCGCACACCCAGGCATTGATGCCTTGGCGCACGGACTCGATCACAGATTACGCCAGGCGGGAATCGAACTACGGACTCTCACTATCGATGTCCGCCAACCAGACTGGGTCGAGAAACAGACCCAAGCGATTCAGTGCGGCATTGAAGCGCGAGTCGATGGCATCGTCGTGTACGTTTTAGATCCGACCCAACCCGCGCAAGCAGTAGCGGCAGCACGGAACCATGGCATCTCGGTGTTTACCCTAGAGCGGCCACGCTACGCCGTAAACGCCTCGCTTGTCTATCCCAACTTCAACCACGGTGTGTACATGGCCGAGCATCTTGCCTCGCTGCTGCCAGCGCAAGCCGAGGTGGCGGTGATTGGCGGGCCAGAAGTCATCGACGATATCGAATTAGTCCTGGGAATCGCACATGGGGTGCAGCGTAGCGGCTTGAAACTCGTCAATGATCCTTTTGTCGATCGCCACCGCAATCGCGAGGACGTGCAAGCAGGTGGCCGGGAGGCAGCACGGCGGGTGCTGGCGGATTTCGCTCACCTCGCTGGTCTGATTCCATTCAACGACGAGACCCTGCTCGGGACGCTCGAAGCGATCGACGAAGCCGGTCGGGCAGGCGAGATGAAACTTGTGTCTCGCAACGGTAGCCCGAAAGCCGTAGAGGCAGTGGTCGCCGGTCGTTCACATGGCACCTGGGATATTGAGATTACCCAGATTGGTGCTGCGGTCGGCGAACTCGTCACCCGAGTGCTGGTTGGAGGAGAGCGCTTACAAGGCGAACTCGCCATTGCTCCGCTCGGGCGCCTGATCACCGCTGAGAACGCTCACACGTATCAGCCCTGGTCCGCACGAGTTCCTTACGTCCCGCTGCGCGAGGGGCTGGATTGAGGGCATGAGCATTCTTGTTCTCCTGTAATGAAGAAAGGAACTCTTCCGACACTATTGATCGCCAGCCTTGTCTACGTCGCGAGCGACATCTAAATCGAACCATACGAGATTGGGACAGTCCCTCACTCATTGAGTTCTACTTTTGCCCGTTCGCTCTGAGCGTAGCCGCGTAAGCGGCGAAGTCGAAGAGTGCGATTTTGGCAGGTTTGCGGGCCTTCGACTTCGCTCCGCTACGCTCATGCCGAACGGTGAGAGAACTAACTACCAGCGAGGAAATGTACGAATCTCATGTGGTCCAATGTAGCTACGTATTTCGTGTGTCGAAGTTTGGGATCGTGACGGGCAAGCATATGAATTATCCCATGGCACGGGTCTGGCCACAGTGGACAGTATCTCTGTATTAGGGCCTCCCACGTTCACCGAGCTGGACTCAACGAGAGAACTGAGGTGGCGATTCTCCCCATGACCACTCCCGCTCTTTGCGGGAGCCCGCGCGGCACCAGCGTAACTCAGGGGAGCTGTTGAACCCTTGGGGCTGGGAGGGAGGACTCACGAGCCTCGGCCCCCTGGGGCAAGGACGCCTAGCTTCAGGTTCGCTCGCGGCCCCGTGGTGCCGTGGTCTTGGACCCCCCGGATATGCAGACTATTCCCTGGCAGGGGCCGAATTTCCCGTAGGTCACAATTCGCTTCGTTTGGCCTCCCCCTATTCTCGCTCCGTCAAGCCCCGCCTCTTGGCGGCCGGCCGCGCGCCGCACGCTTACCTTTCAGGGCCAGCTATTTCACCCCCTGTATAGGCGGTGGAGATTTCCTCTCCTGCCCTCTCTGCGCTTCGTGGCGCACCCGCCCGGTGCGGTCCTGCGCGCGCCGCCTCGGGAAGAGGCCGAGAGCTACGCTGCCCTCGGCGGACTGCTGGGCCGGGATCAGCGTGGATTTCTCACACGCTCAGTCACTTTCCGTGGCCCGCCCCTTCCCCGGCCCCGACGCAGCTCTCCCCGGATAAGACCGTGAGGGGTCGTTGCACAAGCGCGGCATTTACCCGATCCCCCGGTTCACCGGACTTCGTTGTGTGGTGCCACCTCCTCCCAGGGAAATGAGCCTGCTATGTCGTTCGTATTCCTCGCCTCGCAGTGCGGGCGCCGGCTTCCTTCAGCCCTCGCCTCACGGTGACGCCCTGGCCTTGGACTCGTAGTTATCTTCCGGTATCTTGCGATCCATGAGGGTGACCCTCCTACGGGGGACTTCCACCCCATTAACTCACGCCCATGCCGGGCGTACACCACCTGTTCCACCTGACCGCCGTCCGCTTGCGGTTCTGATTGAATGTGAAAAGTCTCATTTGGGCAGCGGCAGGTGATCAGTGGCGTTGGGCGTAATAATGAGCCACCGCACGAATTAGAATCCGGGACACCATCGCAATGGCGCGAATCATTCCCGATGCAAAGAGAATCAAGAGCTTTCGTACGGAAGCAGCTTTCGCAAAATGGCTGAGCGCGAACCACGCCCGCGAATCGGAGCTGTGGCTGAAGATTCACAAGAAGGACTCGGGCATGCCGACGATTACCCACGCACAGGCGCTGGACGTGGCGCTATGTTGGGGATGGATTGACGGCATCCGAAAGGGCTTCGACGATCGCTCATTCCTGCAACGGTTCACGCCGCGCAAGGCGAGGAGCGTCTGGAGCCAGATCAACCGCGATAACGTTGCCCGGTTGACTGCTGCTGGCCGCATGACCCCGCATGGCCAACAGCAGGTCGATGCCGCAAAAGCGGATGGTCGCTGGGACGCCGCGTACGCCCCTATCCGCAGCGCGACCGAAGCCACTATCCCCGACGACCTTCGTGCCTCCATCGAGGCGAGTGCACGAGCGCGCAAAACGTTTCGGTCCCTCGGACGCATGAACCTCTTTGCGCTGGCGTTTCGCACCAACAACATGAGAACTCCCGCCGGACGCGCGAAGAAAATCGCTGCGTTGGTGGCGACGCTGGAGCGCGGCGAGACCATCGTGCCGGAACGGCCCAACAAGCCGCTCAAAGAAAGACACGCCGTAAAACGGCGCGCGCTTTAGCAGTGGCGTTAGAGGAAGGAACCTCATGCAGGTGCTCCCCGTTATCGGCCAGTTAGGCGGCAGGCTCCGTCTCTCCCCTCAGCGGTTACGCGGCAACAAAGCGTTGGAGGTCAAACGGCTGTTCCCGCGTGAGCATATAGTACACGGCACGGGCAAGCTTATGCCCGAGTACCGTCAAGGCCTTGGCTTTGCCGTGTTTGCGTGCCAATTGCGCAAAATATTCCTTGCCGGGCTGATTCTGGCGCAAGAACAGCACGGCGGCTGCGGCAAAGGCCCAGCGCAAGTGCACGTTGCCGATCTTCTTGCCGGAGGTCCCCAGCCGTTTGTTGTTTGATTCTTTGGCGCACTTCACCAGGCGGCAGTAGGAGACGAAGTCTTGCACACGGGGAAAACGCGCGATGTTCTGGATTTCATAGAGAAGGACCAAAGCCAGAATCTGCCCGACGCCCGGCACCGACTGCAAACGGGCGAAGGTTTGGCCATCGTGCCCCTTGGCCGTGCGCGTGATATAGAGTTCGACCTCCCGCAGCAACTTGTCGTAGTGATCAATGAGGGACACATCGACTTCGATCGTCTTGCGGACGCTGGGATCAGGAAAGTGCTCTTCGCCGCCTTCGCGATTGGCCTTGTAGGCCAGCTT
>JACQEL010000431.1 GCA_016200595.1 Deltaproteobacteria bacterium | reverse complement strand
GGAGTGAGTATTTCGAGCGTCGGAACGTGGACAAGCAGCGCAAACGGTTAATTCGTCAACTGGAAAGGCTCGGGATGAAAGTGACGGTTGAAGAGGTCAAAGAGGCTGCCTAACCTCACCGCCAGTATTTTCATAGCAGGCCCGCAACAAATCAAAGGAGGAACACAAGCATGGATGAAAAGATTCCCTATTACCTCAAAGGGGTTTCTCTGGGGGGATGTAGCTGCGATTGGGGGTGTCCCTGTAACTTTGAAGCGCCGCCGACCAGAGGCTTTTGCGAAGGCAGCGCTATCTGGCATGTTGAGCAGGGCCACTACGGGGACGTGCGGCTAGATGGGCTCCGTATTGGGATGTCCGTCCATAGCCCGGCGGCCCTGCATCTCGGCAATGTGACGCTGCTCGCCCTTGTGGACGACCGGGCCGATGCTCGACAACGGGAAGCGATCGAAGCCCTGTTCCCCACCACCCCGCCGTTTAGCATCTTTTATAGCTTGGCAAGCACATTTCTGGGCTTTCACTACGTGCCGATTGAGATGCAGATGGAGGGGATCCGCAGCCGGGTCACCATTCCCGAGACGCTCGAATTGGCGTTGGCTCCTATGATCAACCCGGTTACTGGAGAAGAGGAGCCCGCAACGCTGTTGAAGCCCAAGGGGTTTACCTCCCAACTACAAGAGCTGTGCGCGACGGCGGTATTACGGTTCAGCAAAGAGGGGCTCTCCTACGACCACAGCGGGAAGTATGGAGAGTTCTCTCCCTTCGAGTACAAAGGGGCTTGATACTGAAGCTGACAGGGGCGATGCGGTACGAAGGATCAGGACGGGAGAGGAACCTAGGGCCGCAGATGATGCCGAGACGACAGGAGTGATGCGAAGGGCCATGTAGAGAGCGAAGCATAGGGCAGCGACTGAAGCCGAACCGGCAGAGGAGCAATGAGCGGTCACGCTGAGGTGCCAGCTCTAGGCCCTTGGCCTAACCAGCCCGCTGCAGAGGGACGCGGCCCCCATTACGGTTTAGAGGGAATGTGAACCGTCCCGGTTGGGGGCCGCGCCCCTGAGCGGGGGCGTTAGACAGCAGGTTCTGGCTGGATAACGAAAACTGAGAATGAGGAAGAGACCGGACAGATAGAAACCAAGAATCATTCAGACCACGAGAAGCCAGAGGCCGAGCGCTGACGGCTCGAAACGCTAACAAAAGACCTGTTAGAGGGAGTCAAACAGACAGTGACCGCTCAGAGAAGGGGAATCCCCATGAAGAGACGAGCTGAAGGTTGGAGCCGGCGAAAGTTCCTGGGACTAACTCTGGCAGGAACAGCAGGGCTTCTTGGTCTGAAACCTGAGTCAATCGCCGCGGAGCCGCCGCCGGAGACGACGACAGTCAGATTGACCCAGAACTTAAGCGGTCTCTGTTGGGCTCCTCAGTATGTAGCCGAAGAGCTCCTGCAGGATGAGGGGTTCACCGAGGTGCAGTACATCAAGAAAGAGGGGAACGTCGGGGTCGAGAAGGCCCTCGCCTCCGGCGAGGTCGACATCAGCACGAACTACGCCGCGTCGATCATCATTCGGCTGGACGTAGGGGATCCAGTCGTCGTGTTGGCAGGGGGGCATGTCGGCTGCCTGGAGCTGTTTGGGACCGAGCGGGTGCAGGCACTCCGCGACCTGAAAGGCAAGACCGTCGCTGTGTACCAACTGGGAGGCGTCGTGCATGTCTTCCTCGCCAGCATGCTGGCATACGTGGGCTTGGACCCCAACAAGGACGTCAACTGGGATACGCATCCCCCAGCCGAGTCGACACAGCTTCTAGCCGAGGGGAAGATCGACGCCTTGATGGGGACTCCGCCGGGGTCGCAGATACTCCGGGAGAAGAAGATCGGGCATGTGGTAGTCAACAACACGCTGGAGCGGCCCTGGTCCCAGTACTTCTGCTGAATGGTGATCGCGAACCGGGAGTTCGCTCGAAAATATCCAGTGGCCACGAGGCGGGCATTACGCGCGATCCTGAAAGCAGCGGACATTTGCGGCTGCGAGCCGGAGCGGGTCGCCCGGTTTCTCGTGGACAAGGGTTACACCCAGCGGTACGATTATGCCCTCCAGGCACTGAAGGATATCCCTTATGGCAAATGGCGGGAGTACGATCCTGAAGACACACTGCGCTTCCACGCTCTTCGCCTGCATGAGGTGGGGATGATCAAGAGCACCCCACAGAAGATCATCGCCGAAGGGACCGACTGGCGCTTCCTCAATGAGCTCAAGAAGGAGATGAAGGGGTAAATGTGCCCATCCTGCTGCACAAGGCACGCCCGAGGAATAGGCGAAATGGGTGCGGTGCCTGTACAAGGACTCGTGGGGTCCTGCAGGCAGCCTGGTCGGGGAAGAAGGCAACTGTTGCGCATCCTGCACTTCTGATACAGCTCATCGAGTGGGTAGAGAAGTGACTCCCGGAGTGAAGGAGCTAGGGTTACGGGAGGGCGCTGTCTAACCACACACTGGAGCGGGACGCCCACTGCGTTCGCGCCCCTCAGTGTGAAGCGTTAGGTGTCTCTTCAGTCGACTGAAATAACAGGAATCATTTGAAAAGTTTCAGAATCGCACCAGACTAAAAGGGGGAATTTCATGGCGAGCGGGACCTACGACATCATCACTATTGGTGGCGGTTTGGGTGGTGCAGCCTTAGCCAAAGTCATGGCTGAGCATGGAGCCCGAGTGCTCGTACTGGAGCGCGAAAAACAATTCAAGGACCGGATTCGAGGTGAAGGATTAGGACCGTGGGGCGTGGCCGAACTGCAAGCCTTAGGACTGTATGATTTGCTCCGGGAGACCTGTGGACATGAAGTTCCCTGGGGAGACATCTACTTGGATTCCCTCCAAATCGCCCATCGCGATATGGTCGCGACTTCACCACAACAGGCTCCTCTCTTTACGTTTCCCCATCCCGCCATGCAAGAGGTTATGCTTCAAGCCGCAGAGGATGCTGGCGCAACGGTGCAACGAGGAGCAAGTGTTCGTGAAGTACAACCGGGAACGATGCCAACCGTAGGCGTCGAACGAGACGGACACAGCAAGACGTTACAGGCGCGGCTCATCGTGGGAGCAGACGGTAGATCTTCACTGGTCCGCAAGTGGGCAAGGTTTACCGTTCAGCAGGATCCGGAAGGTCTTCTGATTGGTGGGGTGCTATTTGCCGATATGGCCTTGCCCAGTGAGGACGTGTTGCCGTGGTGGATCAATTCGCGTTTGAGCCAGGAGACCTTGTTTTTCCCACTAGGCCAGGGGCGCGTCCGCGCGTACCTTGGCTATCATCGACAGGCGAATCCTGCCCGCTTGCAGGGGGAGAAAGATCTTCCCCGATTCATAGAAGAATCCATCCGCACGGGTGCACCAGCGGAATATTACAAAGGGGCACGGGCCATCGGACCGCTGGCGATGTTCGAGGGAGCGGATACGTGGGTGGATCATCCCTATAAGGACGGAGTTGTCCTCATAGGAGACGCTGCATCCGCTAGTGATCCATCATGGGGACAAGGCTTATCGTTGACCGCACGTGATGTCCGCGTGTTACGAGACCATCTGCTCGCTCACGAGGATTGGGATGCTGCTGGCCATGCGTATGCAGCAGAGCATGATTGGCACTATGGCGTGATTCATCGGCTCGATAACTGGATGCAAGAAGTATTTCTGAAATATGGGCCAGAAGCAGAAGCCCGCCGTGCACGAGTTTTTCCCTTAATCGCACAGGATGGGACGCGAGTGCCTGATCACGTCGCGTGTGGGCCAGAAGTGCCTGCTGACGAGACGGCAAGACGGCGCTTCTTCGGAGAGGAGTAGCCACCTAACGAGGCGCGCCACCGCATCGCCGCCCGCGTGCGGATTCTGCTGAAGCTGAAAGGCCACGGTGGGGCGGCTCGCGGTGCGCTTTGGCGTTAGCCATTGATCAGGTTTGGGGGGCTATGAGGAGCAGAACTATCAAAGCGTTGCTGTTGGCTGCAACATTGGCCGCTGGGACGCAAGTTCTAGCCCTCCGGGCAGAGGCGACGGACGAATCGTTAAAAGAGACGGTGGAGCAGTTGTCCAAACGTATAGCGGAACTCGAGAAACGTATTGGTGTGCTTGAGAAGCTCGTTGGATCCGCTAAAGTAGAAGGTTCGAAGCGCACGGCTGGCGCGGACCGTAAGCCAGGAGACCGCTCCTATTCAGTCTTTGACGCCTCGG
>JACQEL010000430.1 GCA_016200595.1 Deltaproteobacteria bacterium | reverse complement strand
CGTAACCCTCTACTCGTCGTCGTGACTTACCTTGTGGAGCGAACCATCGGCGAGTTCGTAGTAGATGGCGATGCGCTCACCTTCGGCGAGCGGTGGTAGACTCAGTTCCTGTGGCTTGGCTTCGTAATAGACCTGCTCAGCATGTTCACATAGCGTGAGGAAAGCATCAAGCTTGCCCTGGAAAGTCTGCTCCGGGATGCCAAGCTGGCACAGACGATATAGCTCGTCGTCCTCTTCGCGGATCTGCTGCCACAAGTCAGGGGCATGCTCGGCGAGCCAGGCATCAATCAGCGGGAAGTGCGTGCCCAACGTCGCGATGGCAATCTCATAGTGCTGTTGTAGCTGCGAAGTACAGGCGAACCCGGCCCTTCTTCTGGAAAAGGTTGGTCTTTCTGTTACTTTTGGCAGAGCGTTTGCCATGATGGGAACATTGTAAAGGCGAAGCGGGGGCGAAAACAAGAGAGGAAGCGAAGAAAAGGAGAAAATTTCTCGTCCTGTGGTCCGGCACAAGGTGCACGAGAATACTGTTGTTTTTCGCCAGGGTGCTCGCATTCAGGTCGGCCTTACAGCGGTGCGGCATTTTGTTACAGTGCACACGTGTCTACCTCCTCTCCAACCCCAACCCTCCGGCAGGAAGAAACCTCGGCCCCGTCTCGCTCTCACCTGGCACGTAAGGGCCTGCCCATTCTTTTTGCCACGCTCCTCAGCCGCCCCTTGGGGTTTGTGCGCGAAGCGGTGCAGGCTGCGCTGTTCGGCGCGTCACGCCTCACCGATGCATTCGTCGTCGCTTACAACCTGCCGGAGATGATCCAGACGCTCTTCTTCACCGGCATCCTGAGTAATTTTTTCGTGCCGGTCATCACCCGCTACCGAGAACAGAAAGAAGAACTGAGCGAGGTATTCAGCATCGCCCTTAACGGTGCGCTCCTTCTGGCGTTAGTGCTGGTAAGCGTCTGTTATGTGGCGGCGCCGTGGCTCATCACCTTGGCCGCGCCAGGTCTGGTCGGGACGGATTACCAGTTGACGGTTTTTCTCTTTCGCTTCATGTTGCCGGCGCTGGTTTTGGACTGCCTGTTAGCCGTTATGAAGGGCACCCTTAACAGTCTTGACCATTACGCGATGCCCGAGTATTCGGGAGTCTTCTTTAATCTCGTGATGATCGCCAGCGCGCTCTGGCTGAGCGGCACCTACGGCATTACCAGTCTGGCTATCGGGGTGGTGGTCGGCACGCTGATGCAACTGGTGGTGCAAATCCCCGCGCTGGCGCGCAAAGGTATCCGCTACCGGTTGACGTTTGCTTTCGGGCACCCGGCCCTGCGCGAAATGGGCGGCTTAGCCTTTGGCGCGTTCATTGCCACTGCCGTTGTACCACTCAATGCCTTTGTGTCACGCGCTCTGGCTTCCACCTTACCCGCCGGCAGCATCTCGGCGCTGGCGTATGCGTTTCGCGTGTTTTTGTTACCGGTGAGTCTCTTTGCCGTCCCGGTCTACACCGTCCTACTCACTGACCTGTCTGCGGCGCAGCATCGCGGCACGCAGGAGACCTTTAAGCAGCAAGTGACCGCCGGCTTGTCGTTGTTGTTTACGGTTTCTCTGCCGGCAACCGCTATTCTCGTGGCGCTGGCGAATCCGATTACGCGCCTGCTATTCGAACGCGGGCGGTTTACCGCCGCCGATGTCATACTCACCAGTCAAGCGCTCATGGCCTATGGTGTTGGTACGCTGGCCTACGGCACGAGTCAGGTCATGGTACGGCTGTTCAACGCCACCAAAGATACACGCACGCCGGCTTGGGTGGGCGTCGGCTCACTTGCGGTCAATGTAGGCGGCGGATGGCTGCTGATGCAGATATGGGGGCACTGGGGTATTGCCCTGGTTACCTCGGTCGTCTCATACCTCAACACCGCCGTGCTGTACGCCATCTTTCGGTATCGACACGGTCCACTTGATGAAGCGTTATTGGCGCGGCGATTCATCACTCATCTGCTGTTGGCCGTGAGCTTGGGGATGTGTCTATTTGTGCTGAGCCGGTCATTAACGGTGGCGCCCGGTTCACTGATGACGCTGGCGCGTTTGTTTCATCTCGCCGTAATTATGATGGTGGGCGGCGGACTTTACCTGGGGCTGGGTTACCTTTTCAAGGTAGAGGAAATTAGGACGCTCGCGCAAAAAGTGAGGCGGCTGCTGCGAGCAAATCAGTAGACAGAAAAAGTTTTTGCGGCTACGGTTTTCGCTGGATCGTTCTGAGTTCGCAGGAGCAAGACCATAAGGACAATTGAAACGACTGCCACTGTGACCAGTGATGGCAAGCTGGTGCTTGAGGTTCCGCCTGATATTCCTCCAGCGGAGCATCAGGTTGTAATTGTGATTGAGGAACAGCCGATCAAAAAAGAGATACAGTCACTAGCGAATTTCCCTGTGCGCGACTACGGTCCCTGGCCCGCAAATCTCTCGTTGCGACGCGAGGATATGTATGACGAATGGGGACGTTAAGCGAGTCTTCTTGGATACGAAAAAAGCAAATCCCGAGGTAGAGACCGTACATGGAACGCACCAAGGAATTGATCATGAGTTTACAAGAATGGATCGCCCTGGCCATTGCTGCAGGAATACTAGCAACGCTTGTTGGTACTTTCTGGATGATGTCTCCTCCGGACGACCACAAACGATAGCAGAGTGCTACTCCACAAGCCCCAGCGCGGCAAAGCCGCTCTCTTTCTGCCTCTCCGCGTTTCTCGGCGCTTATTACCATCCAGCCGCTAGCGACAACGACAGCCTAAACCTTTCGGCTCATGTACAGAATCTACGCGGAGGCAAACCCGCCCACGTTCGCCCTGAGCGTACCCTGAGCTTGTCGAAGGGGAAGTCGAAGGGTGAGAGGCGCGACACGCACAAATTTCAGACATGAGCCAACCTTTCTTTTCGTTTCAGTAGACAAAGAAAAATCGTAGTCGTTCACGGGGGTAGCAAAAACATGGTGAAAAGCCACCGCTAATTTGTTAGTCTTAGGCCAATGGAAGCTGAACGGCTGACTTGTAGCAATCCCGAGAT
>JACQEL010000471.1 GCA_016200595.1 Deltaproteobacteria bacterium | reverse complement strand
CCAAGTAATACCCATCGACATTGGGACGCACATTCTTCTCGACTTTTTTCGCCAAGCTGGCCAAGGCTTTCACGTCGATTTCGACGTCGAAGTGACCAGAGTTACACAAGATCGTTCCGTCTTTCATTTGCAGGAAGTGTTCTTTACGAATGACGCTGGTGTCGCCGGTCAGCGTGATAAATAGTTCTCCCTCACGCGCCGCATCGCGCATCGGCATGACGCGAAACCCATCCATCGCCGCTTCCAGGGCACGGATGGGGTTCACTTCAGTGACAATCACGTGCGCCCCCATACCACGCGCCCGCATGGCGACACCTTTGCCACACCAGCCATAACCAACGATGACCACCGCCCTGCCAGCGAGCAAAATACTGGTGGCGCGCAGCACGCCGTCTAAAGTGGACTGACCAGTGCCGTAGCGGTTGTCAAACAGATATTTTGTCTCGGCGTCGTTGACTGCGACGACCGGCAACTTCAATACGCCCTTTTTTTCCATCGCTCGCAGGCGGATGACCCCAGTCGTGGTTTCCTCCATGCTCGCGTACAGACGGTCAGTCTGAGCCGCATAACTGGCATCGGTGTGCAGCAGCGATACCAGATCCGCGCCATCATCGAGCGTCACCTCAGGTTTTTGCGCCAGGACTTGGTGCAGGTGACGGTAGTAGGTTTTCTGATCTTCTCCGCGAATCGCGAAGGTAGGAATCCCTTCCTTCACCATGGCGGCGGCGGAATCGTCTTGAGTCGAGAGCGGATTCGAGGCGCACAGCATCACCTCGGCGCCACCGGCTTTGCAGGTGCGCATCAGGTTCGCGGTTTCTGCTGTCACATGCAGACAGGCAGAGAGACGCAAGCCTTTCAGCGGTTGCGTACGGGTGAACATTTCACGCACCCGGCGTAACACCGGCATATGCTGGTCAGCCCAGTCGATGCGCTTGCGGCCAACTGCGGCCAGACTCAGGTCTTTCACATCTCCTTGACGCGATCCCATAGTACATATCTTCCTTAATCTCAGTCTGGAGTTGGGCTCAGGCCGACACAATGCCAGCATGGACCAAGTTGTAATACAGCACTTTGAGTTGCAGCGTGTTCCACAGGCCGTGCCAGGAGCGACTAAACACGCGGTCCACGAACTGCCGCCACAACTGACTGAAGGTGGTTTCAATCTGTTGGCGGACTTGGCTCAAGACAAACTTGTGGGCAGGGGCTTGGTCACGGGTAATCAACAGCAGTTCAGCTTCCTCGGCCACGCGCGTGGCGCAGTCGGGGCCCCGATAGCCCAAGTCGCCGAGGAGGACTCCCCCGTTGAGGGGCTGGACCAAGGCCGGCACGGGCTCGCGATCATCGCAGTTGCCTGGCGTAAAGATGATATTGAGTACGCGCCCGTCAATGTGGCGCAAGAGGTGGAGTTTGAAGCCAAAGAACCAGCCCTTAGTGGTTTTCCCAAAGTACGCCCCCTCATCGCGCAACAGTCGGACCCGCCCGTGCCGGATACTGTGACAGAGGGGAATCGGCTTACTGTCCACCAGATACAACCGGGCGGCGGTGCTTGGATGGGTCGCGGTCGTAGCCAACAGCCCGCTGACGTGCGGCAGCAGAGCATGGACGCGGTGGAGCCATTGCTTATAGGAGGGCAAGTGCGGAAAGGCCGCCCGCCAATTGTGCGCAACCAACCGATAGGTCTGCTTGAGGGTGGCGACCTCGAAGACTCCCTGCAACAAGGCCAGGGTCAGCACTTCGCCATCACTAAACTGGGGCTGGGCATGGGGCGAGTGCCGCCAGTGCGCCAAGAGAGGATGCTGTTTCAAGAACTCATCGACAAAATAGTAGATCTCGGTCATATGGTCGTCTACACTGGGAGTCATAGGTCGTCGTCCTCCGCGGGAGAATCAAAGGTTGCACTTCGATTCTACACCTCTGGACAGGACTGACGACCTTCCTATTTCAACTCAGGACTGAGGTTTCCTTATGCCAGATTGGCAGCTCGCTTCAGCATCTCGACCCGATCGGTTCGCTCCCAGGTAAACAACCCGCCCTCGGCCGGGCGGCCGAAATGGCCGTAGGCCGCGGTGGCCTGATAGATTGGTCGCTTCAGGGCGAGCGTCTTAATGATCTCAGCCGGACGCAGGTCAAAATGTTCACGCACGAGCGTACCCAAACGCTCGTCGGGCAGAACTCCGGTGCCGAAGGTATCGACTAACAGCGACACTGGCTGAGCCATACCGATGGCATAGGCGATCTGGACTTCACACTGCTTCGCCAGGCCCGCGGCCACCAAGTTCTTAGCAATGTAACGGGCCATGTAGGCCGCGGAACGGTCTACCTTAGAAGGATCTTTGCCAGAAAAAGCGCCGCCACCATGACGTCCATAGCCGCCATAAGTATCCACGATGATTTTGCGGCCGGTGAGTCCGCAATCGGCAAAGGGTCCGCCGTTGACGAAACGGCCGGTCGGGTTCACCAGAAAAACGCTTTTACTATCCAGGAACTCCGGCGGCACGACGCGCTTGATGACTTCTTCGATGACGGCTTCTTTGATCGTGCTATGGGTAGCCTCCGGGTGGTGTTGGGCTGAGATCAGCACGGTGTCGGCGCGCACCGGCTTGCCGTCGCGGTAGTGCACGGTGACTTGCGACTTGCCGTCTGGCCGCAGGAACGGTAACTGCCCGCTCTTGCGCGCCCGGGTCAGCTCTTCCATTAGACGGTGGGCGGTATAGATAGGAAATGGCATGTACTCTTTGGTCTCGTCGCAGGCGAAGCCAAACATCATGCCCTGGTCGCCAGCCCCTTGTTCTTTATGGAGGCCCTCTCCCTCAGTTACCCCCTGGGAGATATCCGGGGATTGCTGACCGATAGCGGTCAGGACCGCGCAGGTATCGGCATCGAACCCCAGTTCGGAGCTGGTATAGCCGATCGTGCGGGTGACCTCACGGGCCACATCGGCATAATTGATCTGCGCACGAGTGGTGATTTCACCAGCAACGACGATCATGCCGGTCTTCGTCAGAGTCTCGCAGGCAACCCGACTCTCCGGATCTTCTTTGAGGAGCGCGTCCAGGACCCCATCCGAGATTTGGTCACACATCTTGTCTGGATGGCCCTCGGATACCGACTCCGAGGTAAACAGAAAATCTTTTGCCGCCATCGTCACATCTCCTTAGCACGCAACTGCCCCCATGCGGGGGCAGCAGGGCGCATATAAT
>JACQEL010000470.1 GCA_016200595.1 Deltaproteobacteria bacterium | reverse complement strand
TTCCATTTAGCCTTTCCGGTCAGCGATTTGCACTTAGCGCGACAGTTCTACGTCGAGATGCTTGGCTGTCGAGTCGGACGAGAAAGCACAAGCTGGATCGACTTCGACTTCTTCGGGCACCAAATCACCGCGCATCTTTCACGAGAGGAGGCGAGATCGGTCGCCGCTAATCCAGTTGATGGCGATCATGTCCCAGTCCGCCACTTTGGCGTCATTCTCGAGTGGGAATCGTGGCACGCACTCGCGGAGCGACTAGAGAACGCCAACGTGCCATTCGTGATTTCCCCTCATATTCGCTTCAAGGGAGAAGTCGGTGAACAAGCGACGCTGTTTATTAGAGATCCCAGTGGTAACGCCTTAGAGTTTAAGTCCTTTAAAGACCTGAATCGCGTGTTTGCCAGGTGAGCGGAAAACTTTCCACTCATCGGTTGACAGTGTCGCTTGACGGTTCCCCACAGGAGGTATCCGATGACGCAAAGCGCGGCTTCGTTACCACAGAGAGAGGAGCAAACTATGGTCTCCACAGCTGCTACCTCCGATGCCCAGATTTTCACCGAGGGTTTTCCCATCACCGTGTACTTGCGGCCGGTTGTCGAGCTGACCGACGACCAGTTCTTTGAGTTCTGCCAGATTAACCGGGACCTGCGGATCGAGCGTACTGCCCGGGGAGAGCTTTTGATTATGCCGCCAACAGGATGGGAGACAAGTGGGGACAATGCAGAAATCACGATGCAACTGCGGGTATGGGCTAAGCGTGATGGTACAGGCACCAGTACTGATTCTTCCGGCGGTTTCAAACTTCCTAATGGAGCGACCCGTTCGCCAGACGCGGCATGGATTACGCACTCCCGTCTCGCAGCTCTGACAGCAGAGCAGAGAAAGAAATTTCTTCCCCTGTGTCCTGACTTTGCTTTGGAGTTACGTTCACCGACCGACAGTCTCACGGCATTACAGGCGAAAATGCAAGAATATCTCGATAATGGCGCTCGCTTAGGGTGGCTGATCGATCCAGAACAGCGGCGAGTATATGTGTATCGTCCTCAGACACCCATCGAAATCCTGGAAAATCCCGAGACGGTTTCCGGTGACCCGGTTCTCCCCGGATTTATCCTGGACCTCCGCGAAATCTGGTGATGGAAAGAAAAACGATTCTTCAGCCTGCGCCCTCAGCATAACAGGTCCTGAAAGTCACAGTAGACTAAACCGGTAGGAGGATGACCATGCAAATCGGTTTCATCGGTCTCGGCAACATGGGCCTGCCTATGGCGCAGAATCTACTCAAGGCCGGTCACTCTCTGCTCGTCTTTAATCGCACCAAGGCGCGAGCCGACAGCTTACTAGCGCAGGGTGCGGTCTGGGCTTCTTCCCCGCGCGCCGTGGCCGCGCAGACGGAAATTGTCCTCAGCGTGCTGGCCGACGATGCGGCCCTCCAAGCCGTAGCCTTGGGGGAACAAGGGGTGCTCGCCGGACTCGCCAAGAACGGGGTTCATGTTGATCTGAGTACCGTGTCACCCGACACTACGAAAAATCTGGCTCAGCTCTACCAGGAACGTGGAGTTCGTTTTCTCGCCGCGCCAGTTTTTGGCCGGCCTGAAGCGGCCGCTGCGGCTAAACTGTGGATTTGCCCGGCCGGACCAGCCGAGGCGATTGAACGCTGCCGGCCCTTGTTTGACGCCATGGGGCAGGGGGTGATCGTCGTCGGCACGGAGCCTCACCTCGCCAACGTGCTAAAGCTCGTAGGGAATTTCTTCGTCATCTCTGCGATTGAAACCCTGGGCGAAGCTTTCACCTTGGCTGAGAAAGCCGGGCTCAAGGTCGAAACCGTCCTAGAAGTCATCAAGGCATTGTTGCCGGTGCCGCTGTTTCTGGGCTACGGCACGCGCATGGCTCACAATGAGTTCATCCCCCCAGGGTTTGGGCTACGTCTTGGACTGAAAGATGTCAGTCTGATGCGCAAGCTGGCTGACCAAGTGAACGCGCCCTTGCCACTGGCTGATGTGGCGCATGGTCATCTGCGGGCCGCTCTCGCAAAAGGGCGTGGTGATTTAGATTGGGGCGCTCTGATTACGGTTGTGCGTGAGTTGGCCGGGTTGGAGCCGGGAGCGAGATGAAGTGTCTTTTCACAAGCCTGGCAAGAGCGCCGTTCATGCTTCGACAGGCTCAGCACGAACGGATTTTCACGTCGTACGACTCCCCGCCCCGTTCGCCCTGAGCGTAGCGTAAGCGAAGTCGAAGGGTGAACGACTCTACTCAATAGCCTCCCCAGGGTGCTATACCCTGCCCAATCGCTTCAACGCCGCTTCAACTTGATCAAGCCCCTGCTCTAGGATCTGCATAGAAGTGGCGTAAGAAATGCGGACATGGTTTGGCGACCCGAATCCTTCACCTGCCACGAGCGCGACTTGCGCTTCTTGCAAGAGGTAGAGGGAGAGGTCCATCGCGGACGAGATCGTTTTCTCGCCCCACTTGGTCCCGAAGTAGGCCGCAACGCGCGGGAACACGTAAAACGCCCCTTCGGGCAACGTGCAGGAAATGCCAGGAATCGCCCGCAAGCGCTGCACCACGTAATTGCGCCGTTTCGCAAATTCTTTGGCCATGACGCCAACCGGTTCCTGCGTCCCGGTCAGCGCCGCCACCGCGGCGGCTTGCGCAATGGAGTTAGGATTCGAGGTGCTCTGGCTTTGCAGGGTTTCAATGGCGACTATGACTTCACGTGGTCCCGCAGCATATCCTAAGCGCCAGCCGGTCATGGCGTAGGTCTTAGATACTGAGTTGACCAGTAACACGCGGTCACGCAACTGTGGCTTGAGGGTAAGAATGTGAGCGCAACGGGAAGAATCATAGAGAAATTTCTCGTAGACGTCATCCGATATCACAAGAAGATTGCTACGTTCGATCACTTCAGCGATCTGGCGCAACTCGTTTTCCGTGTATGCCGCCCCGGTTGGGTTCGACGGGCTGTTTAGCAACAGCGCTTTACTCTGCGGACCAATGGCTTTCTGTAGTTGCGCAGCGGTGATTTTGAAGCCCGTCTCCTCGCTGGTCGGCAAGAGTTGCGGCTGGCCGCCGGTGAGGATCACCATATCCGAGTAGCTCACCCAATACGGCGCAGGAATCAACACCTCATCTCCCTCACCAAATAACGCGTGAAAAGCGTTGAACAGCGTATGCTTGCCACCACAATTGGTAGTGACTTCCTGCAGGGAGTAGGTCAGGCCATTGTCGCGTTGCAACTTGGCGATGATCGCTTCTTTGACCTCGGCTGTGCCGCCGACCGGTGTGTACTTTGTCTTCCCCTGTCGCAGGGCAGCGATGGCGGCTTCCTTGATATGCTCCGGCGTGTCGAAATCTGGCTCTCCGGCGCCGAAGTCGATCACTTCGATCCCCTGGCGACGCAGGGCCGCGACCTGAACGGTCACCATCAGCGTGGGCGATGGTTTGATGAGCTGCAAACGTTTGGCGAGGTTCATATAGCTACGCAGGTACCGCCCTTCGACAAGCTCAGGGCGAACGGATTAGGATGTAAGGTGATAAAAGGAAACCGTTCGTGCTGAGCCTGTCGAAGCATGAACGGCTATTTCTTGGCGAATTTTTCCTTCAGCCGTTTCACGACGTGGGGCGGGACTAAACCGTCCACGTTGCCGTCCAGAGCGGCAATCTCTTTGATCAGTCGTGCGGCGGTGTAGAAGTGCGCCGCGCCGGTCATGAGAAAAATCGTCTCAATCTGCGGCTTCATGCGCCGGTTCATCAACGCCATCTGGAACTCGAAGTCGAAATCCGAAACTGCGCGAAGACCACGGATAATGATGTTTGCCTGCATAGCATCAACGTAGTCCACTAACAGCCCATGGAAGCTATCGTACAACACGCGGTCTCCTGCATCCGTCAGTTCCTCGCGGAACATGTCGAGGCGTTCGTCAGGAGTGAATAGAAAGCTATCTTTCTGTGGGTTGTACACAATCGCGACCACGACTTCATCGAAGATCTGCAGACTCCGACGGATGATGTCGATGTGGCCGTAGGTGGGCGGGTCGAACGACCCAGGATAAATTGCCCGGCGTTTCACGCGGCCTCCTCACCTTGACGCTGATAAAAGGACACCCCGGTTGTGCCGTAACGGCGGCGGTCCGTCAAGGCCAAGGGTGGATAACTCTCGGCTCCTTCTTCGTGTTGGCTGTGTTCAACTACCACCCAGGCGCCAGGTGCAAGAATGGCACTGCGCGCCAACACTCGCAAGGTTTTATCTATCCACCCTTCCCCGTAAGGCGGATCAAGAAAGACACCTCCGAAGCGAAGTCCTTGTTCTTCGGCCACCTTGATGCCTTTGGCCGCGTAGGCGCGGATGACACGGCCCCGACGGCGTAGTCCGGTAGCGTGCAGATTCGCTCGGATTACCTGATGGGCTTCAGGGTTAGCGTCAACGAATACCGCAGAGGAGGCGCCACGGCTCAGGGCTTCAATACCGAGCGCGCCAGTACCAGCGAAGAGATCGAGAACCGCGATATCCGTCAGAACGAATCGGCTGATGAGAATGTTGAAAATGGCTTCTTTGACCTGGTCGGTGGTCGGCCGCAGCTTATGTCCTTTAGGGACCTTGAGGTGCAGCCTACCCGCCGAGCCAGAAATGATACGCATGTAAAAAAAGTGAAGAGTTATGAGTGAAGAGTGAAAAGTTAAAGACTAGTAGTCCGACGCATTGATTTTGCGGG
>JACQEL010000469.1 GCA_016200595.1 Deltaproteobacteria bacterium | reverse complement strand
GCGCACAACCCGCGCGTAGGTTTTCAAAAGGCAGGATTGAAGGATTCGTTTCAAAGTGACCTCGCTCTTTATCGGGTCCCCTATTGCCGAACGCCGCCCGTCACGGGCCGCCGCCCAGATGCGTCCATTCAGCTTAAGCAGAACCGCAAGCGGGCGGCGGTCACGTGCACGGGATAGTTAGACATTGAGGCACTCGCTGACCATCCCTCAAGAGGTCAGCCCGGAACGAAGAACCGCCACAACCGCTTCAATGATTTGCTTGAATACTTCCTCTTTCAGAGTGCCCACTTGGTCTACCATCAGATCCCGATTTGCGGTGAAGAGCTTTCCAGGGCGGGCATAGCTGGTGACCCGTAACGAACCGGTCGCAAAGCTTTCTCCTGTAAGAGTGATCGCGCGAGCGTCGCCATAGGGTTTACTCGTCACTTGGCACAAGATCCAATCGTCCCGACCGACATCGGCCAAGATCACAGCCGGGCGGAGTTTCGTCCGGGACAAATCAGAGAAAGGAAAGCGCACGGAGACTACCGCTCGGGTTGCAGGTGTGACCATGCCTCGTCTTCCTCTGGCTGGTCCCAATCCTTGGCAAGTGCCTGTTCGCTGAGCAGGGCGGTTTCAGGAACCCCTGTAGTTGGCGCAGCCTCCAAGATTGTCACGAGTGCCTTGCGCGCTGCGGTCAATTGGATAGCTTCCAGCAAATATACGTTTCCGTGCTCGTCAATGACAGCCTCGACTGTTCGCAGCATTGTATACCTCCGGCTCGATTGTACACGAGGCCCCTGTGTAGTGCACACCTCATTTGAGACACGGGAAAGGCATCCGCTCTCTGTGACCGTGGGGCAATTTACTTTTTCTTGGGCGGTGACTTTTCCGCGTGCCCTATTGCAGGCTTATAACCAGCCTTTTCAATGATGACTCGACCCTTGGTTGCATCTCGGAACTTTGTGCCGGATTTGCTTACCCGGGCTTTATCATCAGAAGAACTGTTCTTGCTGCCACCGCCAAATATTGAATCAAGCCATCCCATGAGACTCCCCTCCAAATCGTAACGCATTAGCCCAACGCGATGTGGTAGGCGACTCCTAGCTTGGAGGACCTAATCGCACGCCCAGCCAAAGTATTCGCTGGCTTCCCGAGAGCGCCCACACCGTATGCACACAGACCGCATATCCCACCGATGCTCGCCGTCCGTGTATGATGTGACCTCGGGAGCGCGGTCTGCCTGACTCTGGTACACGCTAGAATTGTTGACGTTGCTAATGGCCGTGGACGAGAACAACCAACGACCGAGACGATAGAGCCCGTATCCAGCAGCGGCCAGAGTAACCAAAACTAACCAGCCGCCTCCCTCGTCCCCCTCCGACCCACGATCAGAGTGGTAGGGGCGTGATCCTGCATACCGCTTTCCATCTATCCACCATCCAGCTCCATCATGCCAGCCTTTGTATTGCCCTCCTGACCCGCCCAATCTTTGACTTGCTCGCTTGTACATCTGTGCTCCTGACTCTACGTCTGTTTCAATCTTCGCCCTTATCGTCTAACGACCCGCCTCAGCGGCAAGGCCCCAACCGCACACTTTCAGATTCACTCAGAACCGCAATAGGGGCCGCGTCCGCTGCAGGCGATGGTTAGGCGTGCCCGCCTCCCTGGTTTACCCTGCCACTTTGAGAGGCGACTGTATTTCTTGCATGTTTAATCCCAGCTCAAATATCCCTATCGCATCTAGGCAGACGTCACTGGAGGGGGGCATTATCGGGGCAGACGCGCTATCCCGGAACAGTTGCTCCAATGGTGAGGTCTTGAACAGCGCATGAGCCCCGCACGCCGTAAGCGCGCTGCGCGTGACGCGCGTGGCAGCTTCACCTGAAAAATATTTGGCGCGGAAAAGGGCGGATTGCGTGGCCGGGGTGAGTCCCTCATTGTCCGCCATCCACGCCGCCTGCCGCATCAGCAACCGCGCGGCTTCTAAATCGACGCTCATCTCAGCTACCCGCGTCCGGATCTGAGGATGATAGCTCATGGGCTGTGCAAAGCCCCGCGGCACCCGCTGCTTAAGCGTGTCACACGCGTGGCGATACGCCGCCGCAGCGATCCCAATGTACACCGTGCCGTATGCTACTCCCCAATGGTTAATGCTGAGAAACCACTCTATAAAGTTGGGTACGGTGAAGCAAAAGTTCTGCTCCGGGACAAAATACTCGTCTAAGACCACATTGTTGCTACGAGTACCCCGCATGCCGATGGTGTCCCATACATCTTCCACTTGTAATCCCGGAGCCGGATACGGCCCGATAAGCATCATCATTTCCAAGGGATTGGTGGAACCTTCAGGATGCACCATCAGCAGGAGGTAATCACAGGCTTCCACCATGGAGGTAAAGGCTTTGCGGCCCCGTAATCTATACCCGCCGTTCTCCTGTCTCGCCCGCACGCTCGGGATAAACGTGGGGCCGCCGACGAGGCTAGAGCCCCCCGGTTCAGAGAACGCGGCGGCAAACAGCTTCTGCTCCTGCACGGCGAGGGTCGCTAGCCGCTGTTTGGCGGGCGGGGAGATAGTAGCGGTGTCCATAACCAGCCCTAGCCCGGCGGTGTGCATGTTAAACGTCAGCGCGGTCGTCGGACAGCCCTGGGCTAATTCCTCGGCGGCCAAAACCCATCCCAGCATCCCGGCACCCCAGCCGCCGAGTTCCTTAGGAATCGTGAGCCCGTAGAGTCCTTCCCGTTTGAGCGCTTGGTAATTTTCGAGTGGCAGCGAGGTGTCCCGGTCATGCTGGGCGGCCCGCGCGGCGAAGTCGGCGGCCAGTCGGTGACAGACCTCTTGAATCTTCCGGTGTTCTGCCGTGAGCTGAAAATCCATTTGTCCCCTCCTTACTGGTGTTTCATGGCACTTGATGTGTTCAGGCAGCCTAACATGTATTAGACAACTCACCTCCATCTACCCATAGATGGTTCCATCTATATGTAGATGCCTCCATCTACCGGTATATGGGACTCCCCCTATCTATATGTAGATGGTCTCTCTCGTACAGACCCCTCTATATGTAGATGGGCCGCCCTCTCCCATTCACCCACCCTCAGCCGCACCACTCCGACCGTGTCTTTTCACGTTCAGCCGCATCCGCTCAGTCCTTACCGTGCCAGAGCACTTTCCCGCTTTGCACTTCGAGGACCTCCTTGGTCCGCGAGTCTCCGCTTAAAATCCCCTCGGAGTCGAATCGGGCTTCCAATGGCTGAGTGCTCACCGCTCCTCTAATGCGCGCCCTCCCGCTTTGTTGGGCAAGGAGTCTCTCCGCTTGCCTTGGCAACGATCCGGCCCGTGAGCCCCAGGGCGACCACTCGCCCATAGGGCAGTTCCCAGACCAACTCCCGCGGATTCCACTTGCCGCCCGCCGCCTTCACTTGTTGCCGCACCTCTCGCTCCCGCACCGTCACCTGAAGGGCCACGATGGTGTCGTCTTGTCGTATTGGCGTCGGTGGCTCCCAAGCACTCTTTTCAATAATTAATTCCACAGTCTTCCAGCGCTGCTTCTTCGTCGCGTCGTACCGATAGCGGACACACACGAGTCGATCCCCATACCGATCACGCAGGTGCTTAGCACCATCTTGCTCAGGATGCAATGTTAATCGTGTCCGCATATCTTCCTCCCGGAAATGCACGTTGACTTACAGCCGATCGGAGGGACTGGTCACGCCTTTGCCCCCACGGTTCAGCACATGGGTGTAGATCATCGTCGTGCTGACATCGTTGTGACCGAGCAGTTCTTGAATAGTCCGGATGTCGTACCCATCTTCGAGCAGATGGGTGGCGAAGGAGTGGCGCAGGGTGTGACAGCCCACGGGTTTGGTGAGGCCGACCTGCCGTGCGGCTTCGCGCACCGCGCGTTGGAGCACATTCTCATGGAGATGATGGCGACGGTGGACGCCAGAGCGCGGGTCTTGGGAAATCTGGCTGGCCGGGAATACCCACTGCCAGCCCCATTCTTTAGGGGCATTGGGGTACTTCCGGTGTAAGGCGTCCGGTAAATACACGCTGCCGAGGCCATGGGCAAGGTCGCGCTGGTGCAGTTCCCGCGCTCGGGCGAGATGGGCGCTCAACGGCGCTTTCACGGCGAGGGGCAGCATGGTGATGCGATCTTTGTTGCCTTTGCCTTCCCGTACAAGAATCTGGTTGACGCTGAAATCAATATCTTTGACTCGCAGACGGAGGCACTCCATCAGCCGTAGACCAGCTCCGTAGAGGAGATGCCCCATGAGCCACTGCACTCCCTCCAGCGCCTCCAGCAACGCTTTGACCTCGTGTTTTCGCAGTACGACCGGGAGCCGCTGCGGTCGTTTGGCGCGCACGATGTTCTCAAGCTGTCCGACGTCCAGCCCCAGCACGTGCCGATAGAGGAACACGAGCGCATTGAGCGCCTGGTTTTGGGTGGCCGCGCTGACGTGTTGTTCAATCGCCAGGTCTGTGAGAAATTGCCCGATCTCTTGTTCTCCCATTACTCCTGGGTGGCGCTCGCCGTGAAAGAGAATAAACCGTCTGACCCAGTGGACGTAGGTCTCTTCAGTGCGCAGGCTGTAATGGCGCACCCGGATGGCTGCGCGCACCTGGTCGAGGAGCTTGGGCGCGCGCTCTTGCGGGGCAGAGACCGTAGCCGCCGCCTGGGGAAGTGGTTGGTGGGGGAGAGAAACGCTTTCGTTTTTGGGGCTCGTGCGGACAGGCACAAACCGTGGATGAACGCGGCGCCTCTCCAGGTTGCTAAAGGCAGTTCCTTCGTGCATAGAAAACCCTCCTTACTGAAAGGCGAAGATAAAGCGAAAATAAAGACAAGTCAAGAAGCGACTATAGCTGAGAGGGGGAGACCCCTTCCCCTTTCAGGGGTAGGTTTTTGCCGGGCACAGCACATAATCGTCATTCCCGCGAAAGCGGGAATCCAGTAATCTTGCTAGCAGCGGCCTAAAGAGCCTGGATGCCCGCCTGCGCGGGCATGACGGTGGAGAGAGCCTGAGCAGGGACCTGGTGCTGGAACACCGCGCCAATTGCAGCTTGAAAGAAAAACCTACCCTCGCGGCTTTTCTTCTTTGACCCGGGATTAGCGCGCGGGGTGGCTGAGAAAGCAACCGAAAGGTGATGGCGTAGGGTTCGGTCTACTTGGGAGCCCGAAGCCATGCTTCGGGGGGCAGAGGGCGAAGCACGGCTTCGCCTAGAAAAAGCGGGAGCGCGGCTCCCGCACTCCAAATGGTGCTCGCACAGATCCTGGACATGAACCAAAGCGCGGACTGTGTTCCTATGGTCGAATCTCGTAGAACGCTTGTGCGAGGTGCTCGATCGGTAAGCGACGGCAACGGGTAAAGCCTGCTTGCTCCACCAACTCCCGCACTTTGCTTGGCCCTATAGCCGTACCAATCCCCTCGCCCCCGTGCGCTAAAGAAACCGTCAGGCAATGCAAGGTGCTTATCGAATACATCATCGCGCCCATCGGGTTGAGGTTTTCCGCGAGGGTGTCTCCGGCTTTCGGTTCCACCATAAAGTACGTCCCCTCATCGGCCAGAGCGCGACGAATGGAGCGGAGGGCACCGCGGGGATCGACCATATCGTGGACGGCGTCAAAAGAAGTAATGAAGTCGAATTTGGGGTGATCTGGGAGTGCAGTAGCCGAGACTCGCTGAAACTCAACTCGGTCAGCTACTCCCTTCTTCTGGGCATCGGCGCGCGCTCGCTCCAGGGATTCTTGGCTGACATCAAAACCGTAGAAACGCGCGTGTGGAAAGGCCTGGGCCAGCAAAATGCTGGGATACCCACTGCCGCAGCCTACATCGGCAGCGCAGCCCCCTTCCTGCAACCGAGCAATGACTTGTGGCATAGCCGGCAGCCAGCGTTTCACCAAATGAAACTGATACTGTGCCCGGTTACTGCGGTCGATGCCCGCAACTACATCGGGTCCGCACTCAGAGAATGGTACTCCCCCACCTTTGATAAACGCCTCGGCTACGCGGGGCGCAGTGGTAATCATCGCCGGGGTGTTTTGGAAAAATCCTGCCAAGAAACTGGGGCTATTCTCATCGGCTAGCACGGCAGCGTGTTCTTCGGGGAAAGTAAAACGCTCGGTGCTCGCGTCATACTCCACAATGCCAG
>JACQEL010000468.1 GCA_016200595.1 Deltaproteobacteria bacterium | reverse complement strand
TTGTCGGAGCGTTTCTATAGTATGTGTGTGCCGCTGGTATGATGAACAGCGCCGGAAGCGGTTCAAGACAGTAGCGTGACTTGTTGAGGAGAGCGAAGAGGACCCTCACCCGTCCCCGCAAGCAATCGAAAGCGAGGTATCCGTCCGGGTGGTAAGGTCCGCAGTTGCAGCGCGGCTTCAAGTGAGGCGTGCCGGAGGGCAATGGGATCCCCAGCGGCAGGTCTGGCTCTTGCCCTATGAGCGCGTGGTGGCGTTGGGGTTGAC
Organism: Deltaproteobacteria bacterium; assembly: GCA_016200595.1. GTDB lineage: Bacteria > Desulfobacterota > Binatia > Bin18 > Bin18 > JACQEL01. The sequence goes on along the minus strand of JACQEL010000468.1, from coordinate 3,587 downwards.
AGGGCGGATCATGGTGGAAAGGGTGGGGAGTGAGGGGGAACTCCAGGCAAGCATCTACCGCTAGATCGTGCCAAGCATCTACGGGGAGAAAACGGCGTAGATGCGTCGGGTAGCTGCAGCACTGCCAAGCCTCTACTGCTAGATCCTGCCAAGCATCTACGGGTAGAGCGCGTCATCTATGCGTAGAAACCAGCATCTGGTAATAGAGGCAGGAGGCGAGTGGCCTAATTGTAGTTAGGGGCTTCGGGCGCCAGCCAATCCGGGGCCGCTGAGTGCCCTCTCAAGCTTGCTCGTCCAGGGGGACGAAAATGATCCACCGGAAAGACTTATTTGAGTTCATGCTGAAGCAGGTGAAGCGAACGGGCGACACCCATGGCGACCGGTTGCCTCAAGCGTTCGGACGCTGGTTTTCGACGATGTTTTTTCCTGGGGTTTCGAGCGTCATGATCCCCGACGGCACGGGCGATGGCAAGATCGACGTTCTGGTTACCTGCCAGGTCGGTAAAGGCCTTCGTTACCGAATCCTGAATACGAAATTCACAGAGCAGTATGACAAGCCGTCTCCGGTTTCCTTCTACGACGAAATCACGCGTTACTGGCAAGCATTCGCAAACAAGAGTAACCGGACTGACTATCTCAACGTAGTCAAGGAGCCGCTTCGTCCCCACTTCAAGAAACTCTTCAAGCTTTATGACGAGGGCCTTGCCAATCTCTATTTTGTCACGAACCATCGAAAGAACTCTTCTCACTACGCGAGTGTCCAGAACTATGACGTGGATATATTGCACCTCGACGATGTCCTCCAATACGTCGCCGAGCACATTGAAGGGGCAATGCCCGAAACGGAGCCGCTTTTCCTTACTGGCATCCAAACCGTCCTGACTCCCGCAACGAATGAGTCCGAAGTCCCTACGTCGATTGTCTTCGCCAGACTCGTCGATTTCATCACTTACATGGAGGCCGATCCATTCGATCTGTTGTTCGCCAGAAACGTGCGGCTTTGGCTTGGTCCAACCGAAACCAATGTCGATATTCAGAAGACTTTCCGGGATGCGCCAACGGAATTTGCATACAGCAACAACGGCATAACCATTCTTTGCAAGAAGCACACCCACGAAACGGGAAAACAAGAGCTTCGTCTGGAAAATCCGCGGGTCGTGAACGGATCCCAAACGCTGCATAGCGTCAGGCTTGTTGATAACCCGTCGTGCCTTGCCCGAGTCATGGTCCGAATAATCGAGGTGCCGCCCGGAGGCAGCCATGACCTACCAATACACCTGAAAAAACGCAAGGAGATCATCCACAAGATTTCCATTCGCTCTAACCAGCAGAATCCCATCAAACGCTGGAACTTGGTTGCCAATGACGATTTCCAGAATGAGTTGTCCCGGTATTTTTGGGACAAACGCCTGTACTACGAACGACGACAGGGCGAGTGGAAGTATAGAAAGCTGGAATTGACGAGTGTTGGAATCCGTCGCGGCCCAGATATCCGATGGATGACGCAATTGATCGCGGCGTACCACTATGACCGCAAGAAGCTGGGTCCGGCTACTGCGCGAGGACGCTTGAACGAACTGTTCGACGAAGAAGCGTATTCCTTAATCAGGAACACGCCTCCCCCACTCGCTTATCAACTCTACCTTTTAGGCGAGATCACCGACCGCGCTCTCAGACGCTTAGCGGGCAAGAAGCAGTATATCCGTAACGTTAAAGGGTATGTGGACCTCACCGCCTTCGCCTGTCTTTGCAGGATTCTTCGCGAAGGCGGGGTCCACCTCGGGAAAGAGGACGTCAATCTCGCTCTCGAGACTGAATACGACACGGATGAAAAAGTCTGGGAGGTGACGGTGAAGGCTATCGTCGATCATGTGCTAGAGAACTTCAAGAGCGCCTCAGCTTCAGCAGTGCACAAAGATGGAGCCCCAATATCGGTGGCAAACTATTTCAAGACAACAAGCCTGGTAGGCGAGCTTATGACAAGGCCGATTCCGCATAAGCTTCGAAGTATCACGGCGCGTTTTCGGTGAGCATAAAAATCGCCCCTACCCAACGGCTGAAGCTGACCGGGGCCGCCATCCTGGTTTTGCGCGGCACTCAGCCCTTTAAGGCGGCCCCGGCAGCTTAGCCGTGTCGTTAGCAGGCTTTCCTGAATATGAGCACATTCTCCCCTCGACCCGAATCGAACTCGTCACACCTGGCGGGAGAGTTCTTCGTCGCCGCTGAGCTTTCCAAGCGTGGATACTGCGTCGCCTTGACGATGGGTAATGCCAAAGCCATTGATATCTTCGCCGAATTGGACCGACGTTCAGTGAACATTCAGGTCAAGGCGATTCGTCACAAGAAAAACGTTGGATGGCCAATGTTCAAGAACAAGGTACTTTCGAACGTAATCTACGTCTTCGTTTGCCTAAACGGGATTGAGGATCCTCCAAGCTACTACATCGCAACGCCCAATGAAGTCAGACCCCGGATCAAGGAATACACGATACGAGGGATACTGAATCGCGGCGCGGTCAACACACCTCAGTTTCTCGATCGGTGGGACAAGATTGAACTCGCACTTGCGGCGCAGCCGGTTTCGCGCAAGACCAGGTGAACCCGGTAGCTTCGAACCATTTGAAACACTTACAGTTACGTCAGCGCCTGCTAACTAGCGGTTGTACCGGAGCCGGCGCAGCTGAGATTGATTGATTCACCCACAGCCGTCGCGCCGGCCCCGTAAACCCGCGCGTTAGGGCTTAACTTCTCACAATCGATTCAAACTCGATGAGGTCAAAACACTGCTATGGCAAAGAAGACGCAAACTCCTTCACCAAGACTAGCCGATCTAACTCCAGCGGAGATGAAGGCTGCGTTACCAAAGCTCTTGCGTCGAGTTGAGGAACTCAAAAGTGTCGATATTTCTCAAGTTCAAAAACGAGGCGACCTGACTCTTAACGCACTTGAACATAAGATGGAGTGCATAGCGAAAGCCAAGATGTGTATAGCGGACCTGTCGTTTAACAATCCGAACGCCTTTTACGAACTCGGAGTCCGGCACATCTGCAAGCTCCCAACCGTTCAGATCATTCGCAAGGGAGACAAGATCCCTTTCGACGTTTCCCAAGGCTGGACGATCAAGATTGATATGAGCGACGTGTATTCCGTCATCGAGTCGATCGAATCTGCAGAGAAGGAACTGCGGCAGCAGGTAAGACACGCCCTGTCCAACGAATACAAGGGCGAGGATAATCCAGTAAACACGTATCTCTCTAGAGTTGAGGTGAGACTGCCGCGGCAAGTGAGGGCCTAACCAGCGCGTGGAGCCGACCGGCATGATTTTGGTTGCCAGTCGCAATTGTTGCTGCGCCGGCCGCTCACGCACCGGCCGTTAGGCGAACCCCATCAACAAGATCCTAAAGAATGCTACACTCCTCTCTGAGATGGAAATCCGTACGATCCAGGAGCAAGTCAAACAAGGAGAGTATGAGATCAGCTTTCATGCAGAAAAAGAGCGCTACGCTGAGGACATTTCCCTGTCTGATATAGAGACGACCATTCTCAACGGAGAGATCTTGGAAGATTATGCCAGTGACCTACGAGGA
>JACQEL010000467.1 GCA_016200595.1 Deltaproteobacteria bacterium | reverse complement strand
CGAGTGAGCCAACGAAATCGCGCGGTCCAGCTTTCGCCTGCTCCGGTTCCCCACCATTGACGAACGTTGCCATCGCCATGATGAATTGCTTCACCGTGATGGCGCTTCCCAGCAAGTTCTTGACCTGGACTTTCATTACTAGGGTATCAGTTGCGTTTTCGTAGATTGCTCCGTTGGCATGAACCTCCGCCATACTCTCTCCCGAAGAGATGGGGCGCGGCGCGAACCAGTCGGTCTGCTGCGGCCATCTGACTGGATAGTTCATTGTCGCATAAGTCCAGCCAACCACCAGCATCACCACAGCAAGACCAGCCAGGATGTTCATCCACATATGGTCGCGCGGTGTGATGAGGCCAATGTCAGGAGCATCGTCATTAACCGGAAGTTGTAGCGTCACTGCCAGGTTCGTCACGGTCCGCTTCGTGAGCGTCCAGTACAGCATCCAGGCCACACCGAGCAGGAATCCGGCAAATGACCACCACCAGACGAATTGACCGCCGTAAGTATTAAGTTCAATGGTCTGGCCATTGAGCAACGTCAGCGGAAATGTGAATTTCGCGGCGCTCGGTTGCACAGTGACCCATTCACCGGGACCGATCAGCGTACCAGTTCCCTTGACCGCCATACCTGGATGGACATGCCAGCGCCCGGGCTCTTTCCCGAGTAGCACCATCTTAAACTGATAAATCCCACCTTTTTCGACGAAAAAAGATCCGGGCGCGGGCTGCCCATTCACGCTTCGGTCTTTGAGGGCGAACACCGGGCCCGGGACCACCGGCATGATGGCCGCAGTCTCTGGCGGCGCCAGTGTGTACGGCCAGGTCTCGAGAATCTTGACCGTTCCGGTGACGGTGACCGGCTGGCCCACCTGGACTTCGGTCGGTGAGATCGACACGTCGTAAAAAGCGACGGTGAGATCCTTGAGGAAGGGCTCATCACCGGCTTCCCCATGAGCGAATATCTGCGGGACACGGACTAGCGCCGCGATTGCCACGGCAATGAGGCTGATCAGAAGCCGTCTATACATCGGTCGCTTTCCTTCCCGAGTTCACGTTGCTGACGACTTGATCTCTACGCTCGATCTTGCGCAAACGTGGCCTCTGCCTGAAGCGAGCGGAATTCTGAGGTGCGTGCCGACGAGTCCGCGAGACGCGCTCGGGCGGTGTGTTAGGCTCCACTTCTGTGTCACCTTTCTTTGTCGATGGCCACAGCATCACCAGCCAATAACACACAAACCCCAGTAGTCCTGAGGTGACCATAGGCGGCCCTACCTCCTCCCCGGACATCCCACCGTGCGCGTAGACCAGCGCAGGCGCCGTGATCAAGAAGCCAAGCACAGCCATGGTGAGACACCATACGAGGCGAGACCCCAAATTCCTTAAAGGCTGTGAAAAAAGCGAAACCGTGCTTCGACAGGCTCAGCACGAACGGGAAATGCTCACCGCTTCCGGGGGCTCCTCCGTTCGCCCTGAGCTTGTCGAAGGGTGGACGGAGGGTTTTTCAACAGCTTCTCAGAGGGTCTTGAGGTACCGTCTGATCGGCCAGACTGCCAGATACCGACCAATGAACTGGCCGATCCAGTAGCCGACGAAGGCCACTGTACCGCCGAACACCAGAGAGACATACTGGGTCTCTCCCAGGAAGCTACGCAACGCGCCCCGCTCGATCAGACGCAGGTATTCTGGGGTCTGCGACCGGATATACACAATGCCCTGGACATCGGCGACCGTCAGCACATGGTCCATGAAATGGGCAGGCTGCAGAAAGGGAGCCAGCGGGACGTAATTGTACGCCCACACCAGGAGCGCCCAGAGATGCGCGCCAATCAGCGACGTCAGGATGAAACTCTTGGTCTTCATCAACGTCCAGTCAAGAATGATCCCGGCGCACACCGTGGAGATCGGCCACACGAAGTTCATCGGGTAGTTCTCCGCTATGTGCCACTGGAAGTAGCGCCCCACCCAGGCCGCCATAAAGAAGCAGACCGAGGTATATGTTGCACCGGTCGGGAACCGCCACGCCGCCCACTGAATATACTGGAGCGCCGACGGAATGATGATAGTGGCAAAGGCGGTGATCACTGGCCACCACTGGGGGTCTTTCCAGTCCGTCCAGAAATCCCAATCGCCGGCGAACAACTGCTTGGTGATATCGGCTGCACCCGCGACCACGAAGATCGCGGTGACCCAGAATACCAGGTCCCATTTCCGATCGATCCACTTATATTGCTTCTGCAGTAGTTCCTTGAGTTCAAGCCGCCGTTGCCGTTCGGCCGCCTCTGCTATTGTAGTTGTGCCTGCCGCCATGCATTTTCCCTCTTTTAGTGACTAGTAGTAGCGACTTGAGTCGCTTTTCCAGGGGTCGGAACGACTGAAGTCGTCACTACGAACTCCTGAGTGCCACGCCTCAGTCTGCGACTGCGTGGGGACGGAAGTGGGTGTCCGTGGTCGCTACCTCTTCGGCCTTCTCAATCTCGAACAGGCGGAGGATGGTCTCGCCCCACACGGAGAACATGCCACTGGCTAGCCAGCCGTACGTGACGAACGGCCAATGGAAGGGCGCCGCAAAAAACTCTTCGGAGATCCACAGACTGTGGCCCCATTCATTGAACGCCACTTGCATGCACTCGAACACGGCGGCGCTGATCAACAGGAAGAATGACCAGGGGAATCCTTTATCTCGGCTGTAGAGCTCGGGAATGCGAAACCGCCCGTAGATGAAGGCTCCTAGAGCCAAAATCACCGATAAGGGGAAGAAGAAATAGAACATGGGAATATGGGTCGGCGTGAGCGCGGTGTCGCGCACCATGGTCTGATGCCACGAGCCGTCCCAGTTCGGCCAGAAGCTCGCCTCGATATAAATCGAGAGGCTGGTAGCGCCAATGATGCTCCACAAAATCGCGATCCGCCGTACCTCTTCGGCGCGCGCGCACTGTTGCCCGACCATTTCCCGGCCGGTGCGGATCAACCAGCCGTACCAGATACCGGTAAACACGCCTAAGCTGAGCAACTCACCCCAGAACAACGTCCGGTAATAGAGAGAGAATTCCGGACTGGCTGAGTTCAGTCCAGCCGTGAAGGCAAATTCATAATTCCAGAACCAGAGAAAGATGTTGGCTGCCATGATCAGCGCGCAACCCCAGAACAGCGGCTTCCACCCGATCAGCCAGTCAGTCGGATTGGGTGATCGTCCGGTGGTAGTCGCACTACGGCCGTACTCTTTTGGTCGTTGTTGAACCGCTTGTGACTGAGCCATATGTATTACTCCTTAATCTGTTATTCTACGTACTCTTGATACTGCTAAAGACTCATCCTGCCGGGAAGATACATAGTAACGAATGACAGAAACTGCTGTTAAAGCGAGCAAGGCAGCCACGACCAAGGCCGGCATGATCATCGCCCTATACCACGCTGTTACCCGAATGGGAAATGATAATAACTGCGGCTCTTTGTCGGCGCCCAGTGCCACTACGACTTGGGCAACGTAGTCGTTCCCTGCGTTCAAGGTCACTTCGGTATCCGCGATCCCCCGTTCATAAATCTTTGGCGGAACCGACAATATAGCACGCGGCTGACCCGAGTCTCCAGCCGCAACCACTTCGAGGCTCATTGGTATTTGCCGCAGCTCGCCAGCAGTCACATCCACGACCAAGATCGTCTTCCCTTCGCGCGGCACCTCGTCACAGTACTCGGCGTCAGGATCGAATTGAGGCTGATAGAGCGTGAGATGGAGGAGCGAAGCTCCGAGCTGTCGTCGGCACGGATCGTTCGGACCCCTATCACGATGCGCCCAAGCCTCAGCAGTCATCAGCCAACCAGCCGTTGCCAGTATCACGATACAAAAGAATCTGCGGCTTGCGATGTACATCTAGACTGACCCAATCCCATGAAGCTCAATCAATCGCAGCCAAAGCTGGCTGTGTGCACGCCTGATCCTATTTGACCGCGCCACTGCTCGCACCAATTGCTTCTGATAGCAGGATGGAGACCAAGACACAACGTCTGTACTGACCCTCCTTCTTTGCACTTTTGCCCCCGGTGGATATGCCTTATATGGGACGAAATCACCCTCAATGTCAAGAGTTTGCTTCGTCAAAGTATCCTTACCTGCAGCGTGCTCGCTTGCCGTGTGGTGCGGTTTTTGTCTATATTGCCCCTGTTTGTGACCATTCTCTAAGGTGGGAGTAATGCCGCAGATCGTTACCAAACATAGAGTGCTGGTGACTACCAGTGTCCTGCTGATAAGCCTTGCCGCTTTTTCTGTCCATGGACAAGAGGCAAAGCAGCTGTACGAGCAAACCTGCGCCACCTGTCACGGGACGCACGGCAAAGGGGATGGGCCGACTGGTCAAATGCTGCAACCCAAACCCGCAGACTTTACCACTGCGCTGAGAGGCAAAGATGTGGCGTACCTGACTAAGGTGATCAGGGAGGGAGGACCGAGTGTGGGGAAATCCCCCCTGATGCCTACCTTTCAGGGGGTCTTGAGCGATAAACAGATTCAGGACCTTATTCAATACGTAAAGGGATTCGTTTCACCGTGAATTGCCGTTTTTCTTAGCGGATTTAGATTTCCTGTTTATTCAGGAGTTCGGCGATATACTGAGCTTGCCGGATAGCCAGGGAGACAATCGTCAAGGTCGGGTTTGGCGCTCCTCCGGTAGTAAATTGGCTTCCATCTGAGATGAACAGATTAGCGATGTCGTGCGTTTGCCCCCATTTGTTGACCACGCCATCGCCAGGCTTCTCACTCATGCGATTGGTCCCCATGTTATGAGTAGAGGGATAGGGGGGTGTTTCGATCGCCTGTTTAGCGCCTACCGCTTGATATAGCGCAGAGCCTTGTTTATACGCGTGGCTACGCATAGCCACGTCGTTCGCGTGATCGTCAAAATGGACGTTGGGGACAGGTAAACCGAACTGATCCTTCTCGGTCGGGTGCAAGGTTATTCGATTGGTCTCCCGCGGCATATCCTCGCCCACGATCCACATCCCAGCCATATGATCGTACTGCTCCAATTGTCCGCTAAACTCGCGCCCCCACGCTCCAGGATTGAGGAATGCGGCCAGGAAAGGCAGACCGAGTGATATGGTTTCCAGATGATACCCGCCAACAAAACCACGCGCCGGATCGTTACGCGCCTCGTCCTCTATGATCCCGGCCATAGTCCGCTTTGGGAATTTCCGTATATAAGGTTGACCACTTGGCGCCGCTCTTGCAGCCTTCGAAGCAGAAACCGATCTGTATGCAGGCGCTCCGTCCATCGCGCGGTTGCGAGTTAATCGCCATGTTGCCAGTGTGCACTTTTTGGTAACCTAGACGCTGTGCACCAGCAGCAAATACCTTGTAATTGTTGCTGCCAGGGAGTCGGGGGATATTATGGGTTCCCGTCACACCTAGCTTGTCCTCAGCTCGCTCATAGTAGGGTTCCAAGTCGGCCAAACCGATTGGCCAATCACGCAGGTTGGCGCCAGCGACCTCGCCGTACACCGTCCGCGCTTTTAACTCATGATCCTTAAAGCGCAAAGAAGCGCCGGCCCAGTGGATAGTTGTTCCTCCAACTGCCTTCACCGTCCAAGCAGGCAGATTGGGAAAGTTTTTGGCGACGCGCCAGGAGCCCGAAGTTGTACGCTTGTCGAGCCAGGCGATTTTATTAAACATCGGCCACTCGTCGTTGGCAAAATCCTTGATCTCGAAGCGCTTGCCTGCCTCAAGGAGGACGACATTGACACCCTGCTGGCATAGCTCGTTCGCTAACGTGCCGCCGCCAGCACCGGAGCCAATGATGACCACGACACTGTCATCTTTCAGCTCGTATTTTGCCATGTCTCGCTCCTTTGCTATTCCTTTGGTAACCAACTGATGTCGTTAAAGCCACGGTTGAGATATCCACCCAATTGCCACGAAGATCCTTCGTAGCCGAACTGCTTCCACACCACGGGTTGATTATAGAAATCGGTCACCATGGCTCCCCGCACGGTCTGAAAAAACGGCGTGGTTTCCATGCTTTTCAAAACTCGCAGTTTCTCCTCATCACTTACCTCCAGCCACTTCCCGTGAGCCCCTGCGTCGAGTGAG
>JACQEL010000092.1 GCA_016200595.1 Deltaproteobacteria bacterium | reverse complement strand
GGCGATGTTAATGGGCCGGCCACGGGCATCGAAAATCAACCCGACCACCCCGCCCTTCACTTTTCCTGTGACTTTCTTCCCGTCTCCCGCGCCGAAGTCAAATCCCCTGGCCGGGGTCAGCTCGATGCCTGCCTCTTGGTTAACCTCCAGAGGCAAGAGACGGAGGTCACCGACTGGGATGTTGTCTTCCACCACCCGCTCCCCTGGTAAGAGCAAACGGTAAGAGAAACAACGCTCACCGGCTTTGCCCGTCCCCTTGGGCGCAACACAGGTCCCGAGCGGAACCAGGCAGTCCTTCACAAACACCTCGGTGGCGGCCTGCTCATTGACCGTGGAAAGGACGCCGAGGTGAGGCATCATGAAGATGCTGTCCACCGCGAGCTGAGTAATGCCCAGCGGTAGGTAAGCATCAATCATCATGAGCATCGACTGCACCCGACGGGGCGCGTGCGAAAGGATGCCGCCGCTGCCGACGATCAGGTCCAGGGCGAACATATCAATCAGAGTCTGCCCCGAAGCGGTCTGGGCAAAAGCGTCGGAGACCGAGCGCTCCTGCTGCACGCCTTTGAGGCCGACGGCAAGCTGTTTGTGCTGGTCCAATGCCAGGCGCAACGCTTCGCGGGCAATAGCCTGCTCGACCTGCAGGTCGGTCACCGTTTGCGGAATCGTGGTCGGCCGGATCATCTTGTTTTTGATTTGGTTACGCAGGCTCTGTTCATCGAAGGCGAACGGCAACCAGCGTCGGATATTGTCGAGCCCAGCCTCAGCCACAACATTCGCTACGCTGTAGCTCATGCCCAAATTCGCACTGACTGTGCGGTTAAAAATCTCCTGGAAAACTGAAAACACGTCGGTCGTCGCGCCACCAATATCTACGCCGATGACGTTGATGCCCTCGCGTTTAGCCACGGTCTCGATGATCATGCCAACGGCTGCCGGGGTCGGGATGATCGGCGCGCCCGCCCAGGAAATCAGCTTTTTGTAGCCGGGCGCCTGCGCCATCACGTGCTCAAGGAACAAGTCGTGGATTTTGTGACGAGCCGGCATGAGATTCTCACGTTCCAACACCGGCCGAATATTTTCCGTGATCGAGAGGGCAACCTTATCACCGAGGATCCGGTACACTTCCTCCCGCGCCTCTTTATTGCCGGCATAAATGATCGGCAACTGGTAGCCAATGCCTAACCGTGGCTTGGGGTCGGCCGCGGCAATGTATTCAGCGATCTCCACTACATGCGAGACCGTGCCGCCGTCCGTACCGCCAGACAGGAGGATCATATCCGGCCGCAGATGACGAATGCGCTCGATTTTCTCGTAGCTTGGCCGCCCGTCATTCGCCGCCAGCACATCCATAACGATCGCGCCAGCCCCGAGCGCGCACCGTTGCGCACTTTCCGCAGTCATGGCTTTGACCACACCGGCGACCATCATCTGCAAACCACCCCCCGCGCTGCTGGTGGAAATGTAGATGTCTACGCCGGTTGCGCCCTCGGCCGGCGTCATGATGTGTTCGCCATCGAGAATTTTACGGCCAGAGAGTTCCTCGACCTCCTGAACGGCATTCAATACACCACGGGTGACATCCTCGAATGGAGCCTCAACCGTGGTCGGCGCTTCACCACGGTGAGTCTGGCGGTATTCATCGCCGAGCTTCTGAATGAGGATCGCCTTGGTCGTAGTGCTGCCACAGTCGGTGGCAAGAATGACACGGAGGTCCTGAGGATTCATGCCGGAGAGGTCGCCTGTTCCTGGATTATGGCAATCAAACGGGAGACGCTATCTCGTCGTTCTAAAAGAACCGCCAGCCGTTCCATTTCTGTTGCATCACACACCAGTTCCAGAAAAGGTCTGAGCCCGTGCAGCACCTGGCTGCCGAGGAAGTTCAACGGCCCGAGCGATTCAAGGAACAGGAGCGCGGGCAGAGCCATGCCACGTCTGGTGATTACCCGGGCAACCTGCTCCAACAGGGCGAGGTCTTCAAGAGCGAATGTCGATTCGGCAGGCGGCAGAGCGAAGGCATGGACGAATTCCTTACGCAGTTTTCCCCAGAGATTCACACGGTCTGTATTGCAGATTTGTTTTCTGTGGGCAATTCCCTGTCTAAATCAGACCACATGACATTGGGACACTGCTCTATGTAGCGGGTAGGGGCGAATCTTGTATTCGCCCTGCTGGGTGCGGCCTGCCGGTGGGCGATCACAAGGATCGCCCCTACATGGTGTGCCAATCTTCTGTGGTTCGATTTAGCTGACCGCTGATTGCTGATAGCTGACCGCTGCTCCTTTGTGTATGATAAGTCCACTTTTCTTCCCAGGGGTGCGGATATGGCTGATACATACGACATGATCATTATCGGCGGCGGAGCCGCAGGATTCACGGCTGGACTCTACGCCGCGAGAGACCGTTGCCGAGCGCTCCTGCTGGAGCGTTTCTCCGCCGGCGGTCAAGTGCTCAATTGCGAGCACATCGAGAACTATCCAGGGTTCCCCGATGGCATTGCCGGCTATTCTCTTGGCCCTCTACTGCAGCAGCAGGCAACCAATTTAGGCTTAGAAATGAAACTTGCCGAGGTACAGGCAATAAAGCTGGAGGGAGAAACAAAAGTCCTCCAGACCGACGCCGGTACCCTACGCACCAAGGCACTCATCATCGCCCCTGGTTCCAGCTTCACCAAGCTGGGTATTCCTGGGGAAGACGAATTTCTCGGGAACGGCGTGTCGCACTGCGCCTCGTGTGATGGGGCATTTTTCATGGACCAGCCCGTGGCCGTAGTTGGTGGCGGTGATGCCGCCTTGGACGAGGGCATGCATCTCACCCAATACGCCTCGCAGGTAACGATCCTCCACCGCCGCGACACCCTGCGCGCGTGCCAGCTTCTGCAAGAACGGGCACGCGGCAAAGAAAAACTCTCCTTCCGCGGCAACACCGTGGTGCGGGCGATCGAGGGGGATGAGACTGTTCGACGCGTCCAACTCGAAGAGGTGAAGACCGGCGAGCGTTCCCAATTGGAGGTGGGCGGCGTCTTTCTTTTCGTCGGCCTGACGCCCAACACCGAGTTTTTACAGGGGCTTGTACCACTCAACGAACGCGGGCAGATCCTCACGGATCTGTCTATGCGCACGGCTATCCCCGGCATCCTCGCCGCTGGTGATGTGCGCCACGAATCGTCGAGGCAACTGGTGTCCGCTGCTGGAGATGGGGCGACCGCAGCCCTGGCCGCCATACGTTATCTACGGACTGGGGAATGGGAAGTAAATCAGTGAAGAGTGAAAAGTGAAGAGTGAAGACTCGGAAAGAAAAAGCTGACAACTCTTCATTCTTAACTCTTCATTCTCAACTCTTAACTCTTCATTCTTAACTCTTAACTCCTCGAAGAGGCTATCATGGCAGAAGGATTCCCTGAACTTACTGATCGACTCATCGCTTTCATTCGTCAACAAAAGGTCTTTTTCGTTGCCACGGCACCGGCTGACCTGAACCAAACAGTGAACGTGTCTCCTAAAGGTTACGACTGCCTGCGCATCCTTGATGCCAAGACGGTCGCGTATTTCGATTTCCCCGGCAGCGGCAACGAAACCGCTACCCACATCAAGGACAACGGCCGCTTGACGATGATGTTTTGTAGCTTTGGTTCTAAGCCGATGACCTTACGCCTCTACGGCAAAGGGGAAGTTGTAGAGCGCAAGACCGAGCGTTTCCAAGAACTGCTCAAACAATGTGGCGAGGGAGTACTCCCTTGGATTCGCCAACTGATCATCTTGCACCTTGATGAAGCTCGCACCAGCTGCGGCTATTCTGTGCCGCAACTTGAGTTCGTCGCCGAACGGCCAACCTACCGGCGTTACTGTGAAGAAAATGCGCCGAAGGGCAAGCTGGATGAGTATATGTAGTAAATGGTCAGATAAAGCAAAAGCACGTTGAGAGGAAAGAAACATATGAATGCCATCAAGCTTCAAGTCGTTGTTCCGGAGAACCGGGAACTGAAAATTACGCTACCTCCCGAAGTGCGGCCAGGGGCAGCCGAGGTCATCGTGCTAACTGAAGCTACCCCTGAACCTCCGCCGGGAAGCTGGGAGCGTATTCAACAGTTTCTCAATCGCACGCCCCCGGCTCAGCCAGGACGGACCAAGGAAGAGATCGATCAATACTTAGCAGAGGAACGAGCAAGCTGGGGGGATGATGAGTGAACATCTATCTGGGCTGTATTCTTTGACGTCCATGCAGAGAATAGCCAATAGCTTACCAGGGTCCATAGTTACTCCGTATCAGTGACGAGTCATTTCTTTTCCTGCTGCCAATACGGCTCATTATTCAGTGCTGGTTGGGTCTCGGCTAACTGAAAGATCACCCCACACGCACTCTTCGGTGAGATGAAGGCTTCAATGAGCCGCGAGTCTTGTTCATGCTTATCGACGATGCGCAAGCCTTGTCCTTCCAAGAAAGAGACCTTTTCTCCTAACTCCGGCACTTGCAGAGTGATGTGGTGCATCCCTTCCCCACGTTTCTCGAGAAATGTGCCGACGAAGCCTTTGGGATCGACTGGCTCTAGCAGTTCGATAGTGAAGTCGGCGAGATCCAACACGGCATAGCGAAAGCCGCCACCGCGACCTAAGGTCACATAGCGAAACTTCGCGCCCAGCGCACCTTCAAAAAAAGTCCGAGCTTGGTCAATACTGTGGACGGCAAAGGCAATGTGATCGAGCCGACCAATCGGTTCGGTTGGCATCATGTATTCTTCCTCCCCGAGAGGGTGTAGCGTGTTTGCACAGACAAAGGCAAGAGAGGATAATTACCCCCGCAGGTGCGCCCCGATTTTTCCGAGTGCGCAAAGTCTTTTTCGCAGAAAGCTTAGGAGTGCCTCATGGAGTACAGCGGTTTTCACTCGGATGGGTCTTTCTCTGGGAGCGCGGGCGTCCCGCCCGCCTGAAAAGCGCCCAAGATGGGCGCGCTCCCAGGAGGCATCCAAATACAAATTGCTTTAGGGCGATAGTCGCAGGACACAATACAGGAGGCAATATGCTGGTTGATGGCAAATGGGAAGGCGATGGGCAGATGAGACGATCAACAGACAACCAGGGACGCTTTGTCCGTCAGGTCTCGACGTTTCGCAATTGGGTGACGCCGGACGGCTCTGCTGGACCAACCGGGGTCGGGAGCTTTAAGGCCGAACCTGGCCGCTACCATCTCTATATCGCCCTGAACTGTCCATGGGCCTGCCGGACGCTGATCTTTCGCAAGCTGAAAAAGCTGGACGATGTTATCTCGGTTTCCATCGCCATCCCCGCGTTCACCGAACAGGGGTATAGCTATGGCGACTACCCCGGGTCTATTCCCGATCCCCTTTACAACATTCGCTACGTACACGAACTCTATACGCGGGCTGACCCTCACTACACGGGCCGTGCGACAGTTCCAGTACTGTGGGATAAAGCACAGGGCACTCTAGTCAATAACGAATCCTCTGACATCATTCGCATGCTGAACACGGCCTTTGATGCCTTTGGCGATGCTTCAGTAGACTTCTATCCCGCAGAGTTACGTCACGAGATCGATGCCCTCAACGAGCGTCTTTACGAAGGACTGAACAATGGAGTGTACCGCACTGGGTTTGCGACGTCACAGGAAGCGTACGATGAAGCGGTCACCGGGGTGTTCCGCTGTCTCGATGAACTAGAGGAACGGCTTGCCAGCCAACCCTATTTGCTGGGCGAGCGCATTACCGAGAGTGATTGGCGGGCTTTTGTCACGCTTATTCGCTTTGACCTTGCCTACCACGGGTTATTCAAGTGCAATCTGCGCCGTGTGATTGACTATCCCCGTCTGTCAGCCTACCTGAAGCGTCTGTACAACGTCCCTGGAGTTGCCGACACAGTGGATTTTCACCACATCAAACGCACCTACTACAGCATCCCCAGAGTGAACCCGAACGGCATCATTCCCAAAGGGCCCGAAAGAATCTTTGCTGAATAGCCCCCTTGGCAACCACATGGGGCACTGGTGTCAGGGTAAGGTATTTAATCTCCCCTTCGCGCCTCCCTTCCCTCTCCCCTCGTGGGAGAGGGCTAGGGTGAGGGGGACTGCAGCCACACTCCTGCCTGCGCACCCCCTCATCCTGACCTTCTGTATAGACCGGAGACATGGGTGTCAAGTGTGCGGAGACATGGGTAACACATGGCCTTAGTGCTCAGAAGGGAGCAGCAGAT
>JACQEL010000512.1 GCA_016200595.1 Deltaproteobacteria bacterium | reverse complement strand
GCGGGTGGAGACGTACACCCTCGCGCGCTGCAGCCTTTGCCACTTCAGAGAGAATGAACAAGGAGCGTTCCGGATACATAGGTAGGTAGCGCACCGAGGCCCAGGTGACCGGTCGGCCTGACTCCTTAGCCAGCGCCACCAGATCCGCTAAGTCACCAGCCTCGTGGTCGCTCTGCGGCAGGACCATCTTGGCCGTTATCTCGAACACTCCCCGACCCGCCTGGCGTAAGGTCCGGCCTAAAGCCAGCAGCTCGGACATCTCAGCGTAGAAGCTGGGGACAGACTTACCCTCGCCATCGACATGCAGAGGAATCCGTGAAGAGGACACCCCCAGTGCACCAGCTCGCAGCGCCGAGCCCACGACTTCTTGCATGTGGGCAATCTCACTCGCGGTCGCGGCTCGCCGGCAGTCTGCGCCCATGACGTAGCGGCGCACCGCCGAGTGACCAACATAACAGCCAATATTGATGGCCTTGGGGCGCTGTGCGATGGCAGAGAGGTAACCGGGAAAATCTTCCCAGTTCCACGTAATCCCTTTCTGTAACGCCTGCAGTGACATATCCTCGACCACTGCCAGCATGCGGGTAATGTAATCGCGATCCTCAGGCCGGCACGGTGCCAGTGTGAATCCGCAGTTCCCTGTGACTACGGTGGTGCTGCCGTGCCAGGAGGAAGAGGTACAGAGCGGGTCCCACAGCACCTGGGCATCGTAATGGGTATGAACGTCGATAAAACCTGGAGCGACCACCTGTCCGGCCGCATCGATCTCTCGGTGTGCCGGTTCGGAGATATGAGTATCGACGGCAACGATCTTGCCCTGCCGGATCGCGACTTCCCCAGAGAATTTCGGGGCGCCGCTGCCATCGACGATGCAGCCATTTTTAATTACCAGATCAAGCATGATGGACCTCCTTTTTTCACGAAGAGGCTATTAGCTATTAGCTGTTAGCTATTAGCAAAACAGGACAACAAGGGTTGAGTTATCGCTGCTGCGGATCATCGCGTTGCTTACCTCACTGGACTATGACTTCTAGTTTCTTTGTAGGGTCTTTTTTTGGCTAAGAGCTAAGAGCTAACAGCTTTTAGCTAACAGCTTATTCTGCAAAATGTGGCATCACTTTAGTGGCAAACAGCTCCATGCTGCGCATGACTTGCGCGTGCGGGACCATGCCACCAGGGTTAAACCAACAGATCACGCGTCCCATACCGAACTCCTGCTCGAAGCGCTTGAGGCGTTCCACACAAGCGTCCGGCGTATCAAAGACGGCCATGACATTACACACTTGCTCGTAGGTCATGTGACGCACCCGCTCCAATACCTCTCTGAGGCGACCCTCAGGAAGCGGACCAGCAGAGGCATAAAGGGTCGCAACTGACTCGAGGAAGTGCTTAATACTCGGCTCTAGCGCTTGCCTGACTTGTGCTGGGCTTTCGCCGACGTACAGCGGCGTGAGCAAAGTGACCTCTTCGCCACCTCGATCGGGATGGCCAGCTGCCGCACGCGCCTCACGGTACAGGGGCAAGAGTTCGCGAATCTTGCGAAAGGGATTGACCTGGGCGGCTACAAAAATGGGATATCCCATGCGTCCCGAGAGTTCGAACGTATCGGCACTATTGGCGGCAATCCGTACCGGTGGGTGCGGTTGTTGCACGGGTTTCGGCACAATAGACAGATTATCGACATTGTAAAACTTGCCCTGAAAAGAGAGCCGTTCCGAGGTCCACGCCTGCAGGATCATCTCCAAGCTCTCCAGCATGCGCTCACGGCTTTCGGCTTGGTTCAGCCCGAACCCGCTGAAGTGGGTCGGAATTGAACCGCGACCAATGCCAAACTCCACCCGGCCATTGCTGATTACGTCGAGGGTCGCGATCTCTTCAGCGACATGAATCGGATGAGAGAGCGGAAGAAGGACGATAGCAATGCCTAGGCGTAGCGTTCGCGTGCGTTCAGCCAATGCAGCCAACATGAGCAAAGGAGCAGGTGAAATTGACAGGTTGGGGTTGAAGTGTTGCTCGACCGGCCACACCGATTCGAAGCCGAGGGACTCAGCATAGGTGGCTTGGTCCAGGGTATCGCGGTAGCGTTGCACCGGCGATTGCAAACCAGAACAGGGCAGTTGGTAATGAAGCCCGAATTTCATAGGTGATCCCTCCATCTCCAGTAGGAGAAGCCATGCTCTAAGCGTCTATGGCTCTTTTCGCCGATCCGCACGCAGTTTGCAAGAGTCGAGCGGACGATCCCGCGGACACTAACGCCAATCGCGGTTCGGGCGGGAATTTCTCGACCCTTACTGAACATATACTAAGGAAGGAACTGCCGATCCGCTTAGAAGAGAAAGAGGTCGCTTATATGCGGAGGCGCGACATCCTCATCCGGCTGTTGCTTTTGGGGAATACCGTCTGTGTGCTGTGGGCAGGGCCGGCCTTGGCCATCCCGGTCTTTGCCCGAGTCTATGATAAGTCGTGCAGGGCGTGCCACACCGTGTATCCGCAGCTTAATCCGGCGGGGGAAGACTTCCGTGCCCATGGTCTGCACGGTTTCACGCCAGTGGTGAAGCCCCTAAAGGTGGGCTCCCTCTTTGAAGTACCGGGAACATTGCCTGTGGCGATTTCTTTTGGCGTGGGTGAGGATATCAGCAAAGTGGACACTCCTGGCCAGTCCAATCCTACGACTACCCATTTTAACTTCGAGTTCTTGAGCCTCTTAGCAGGCGGGGAACTTGGCCCACATCTGAGTTTTCTCGCAGATTATGCGCCGATTATCACCAATACCCAGACCGGCGAAATCCAAGTAAACACCCGGTTGGGGCTCGGCTTCGTGCAGGCCCATGCCGAGCAATGGGGATGGCTCACTAACTTCAAGATCGGCCTGTTTGAACTCCCGCTCGGGGTCTCGCCACGGGTCCACCGGCTTTCAGTGCAGCCGTACCTGGTCTATGGGCTGAATGCCTTTAGCGTGTTGGGCCAACCGCCACCCGTACATGGAGGACACGATGAAGAGGGAGAAGCAGCAGGGGGGTATGGTCCTCCGGGGACAAACGCGTTCATTGTCGGCGCGACGCAGGTCGGCTTGGAACTCAGTGGGCTTCAGCCCACCACTGGCCTGAGCTGGGCTCTGGGCATGGCGAGCGGGAGCAACAATCGCCTGGACAATAACGCCAGTAAAGACTTCTACCTGCGTGTGAGCCAGGCCTACGGGCTCCATAAGGTTGGGGTTTTTCTCTACTATAGCCCAGACCTGCTGGGGCCTGGGGTCCAGGACCAAGCTTTGCGTCTGGGACCAGACTTTAGTCTCTACTCTCGTCGCTTTCAGCTCTTCGGGCAGTTTCTGGCAGATTACGACTCCAACCCTACCGACCGCGGCCAAGATCTCTGGTATTATGGCGCGTTCCTCGAAGGGAACTACCGCTTTACCCCGGCAGTGATTTCACTGCTGCGGACAGAGTATGCCTGGACCCCGAGGTTTGATGACACGGCCCAGGGCGGCCACAGCCGGGTGCGTCGGCAACTGTGGCGCGTGACCGGTGGTGGGCAATGGTTACTGCTGGAAAACCTGAAGTTCGTCGCTGAGGTAACCTATGGTGAAAATCATGAAGGCATTAGCGAGCACACGGTCAAAAACTGGTCTGCTACGATACGTCTGGTCACCGCCTTCTGGCCGCTGACCCCACCGGGGCTGAACGAGTGGCTGACCCGACGGAGGCCGCGGTGAGGGGGGCGGTGCGCGCGTTCATACTCGGCGCAGTGCTGCTGAGCACATCTCCGAGCCAGGCCGCGACGATTAGCGGGACGCTGAGCATCGGCAACACACGGACCGGGGGAGCCATCGTATATTTGGAAAACACGCAGCACGCTGCAGACCGGTCACAGGGGACTCATGCCGTCATGGATCAGAAGGACCTCGCCTTTGTCCCGCGGGTATTACCCGTCGTGCGCGGCACTGTCGTAGAATTCACCAATAGTGATGATGTTTTGCACAACGTGTTTACGCCCTCGGCGGCCGCGGGGAAGTTTGACCTGGGCACCTATAGCCAGGGAGAGGTGCGCAGCATCACCCTGACCGAGCCTGGCGAAGTCTTGATCCTCTGCAACATTCATATGGAAATGGAGGCGCATATCCTGGTACTGAATAACCCCTATTTTGCCGTCGTTGCCCAAGACGGGAGTTACCAGATCCTTGCCGTCCCGTCTGGCACCTATGTGCTCAGGGTCTGGAATGAGCGGGTGCTCCCTTATACGCAAACTCTGCAGGTGCCGGCGACCGGGACACTGACCGTCGAGCTGCAGGTTGAAAGATAACTCGGCGCGATGTCACTCCGGTTCTCTTCATCCCGCTGGAGCATCAAAGCTAAGAGTGTGGCTCTGGTGCTCGTGTACGTGCTGGTCCTGTGTGGGGTATATAGCGCTTTCACGGTATATCTCCTCCGCCGTGAAGTCGTGCGGGCTCGCGAACGCTTCCAGCAAACCGCCCACATGATCGCCGCAGAGCTAGACGCTTATATCGAGTCTGGACGGCAACGTCTTGTCACTATCGCTCAGCTCCCCGGCATGGTATACGGCCTGCGAACGATTCAAGAGGCCAAAGGGGTAGGCTATATTCCCCCCTGGACGACTCTCCACTACCTCTTTTTTCACTCGCCAGTGTTCACCGGTGGTGTGTTCCTGCTTGATCGTGCGGGGAAAGTGTTGTGGACTGAACCGGCGGGGTTGCCGTGGCATGGCCAGAACCTAGCCGATTATCCCCCCATCGCGGAAATGTACCAGCAGGGGCAGGAACTGATCTCTTCGGGGTTTGGGGCTGATCGCTTGCTCAACTCGCCCCATGTCGTCGTGGGAGTGCCCATTAAAAACCCGGATGGAGAGATCGACGGGATTCTTGGCGGGGTGATCGACCTTACGGCCAGCCGATTTAGCCAAATCCTCAAAGAAACCTCGATCACCCAGGATCGTTTCAGCGAGGTGGTCGATCAAAATGGTTTGGTGCTGATCGGCACGACCCCAGCCCGGCTTTTGCAACCCGCCTTACCTTTTTCGCAGGGAACCGAACCCCTGCTGCTCGCGGCGGCTCCCCTGACCCAGGCGCCGTGGCGTGTGGTGTCTGGTCAAGCCCGCGCCACAGCCTTAGCCGAAGTCTGGCAACTGCAGCGGCTCCTCATGTGGCTCGGTGTCGGCGTGCTGCTTATTGCTCTCGCAACCGGAGCACCGTTCATCAACGGGTTTGTCAGGCCGATTGAGAAGCTCACTACCTATGCGGAAATGATGGCCCGCGGAGACCTCTCGCAACCAGTTATGGTCGGCGAGCGTCGCGATGAGATCGCCACTTTGGCCCGGGCTTTTGAGCACATGCGTAATGAATTAGCGCGCTCGCGCCTCGCGCTGGAACAGCGCCTGGAGGAACGGGAGGAGTTGATCCGACTCAAAGAAGAGTTTCTCGCTAATATCTCGCATGAACTCCGTACTCCACTTCACGTCATCATCGGCTACACGGATATGCTGCTCGCCGCAGAGATGAACACCAACAGTGG
>JACQEL010000487.1 GCA_016200595.1 Deltaproteobacteria bacterium | reverse complement strand
GTTCTTCGCCGGGCTTGCGCGCGAATTCCGCTGCTACGCCAACCGGCTCAGGATAATGCAAAAAAGTAATCGACTTGCCTGGGTTCAGCAGGGCCCCAGCAGGAGAGATTGAGCCCCACAGGTTGGCATAGATGCAGGACCACCGCGGCCGCTGGGTAAACTCCATCACGCGGTAGCCCAGTTCCTCTGCCGTGTAGGGGGCCGTGAAGGGATAGGGCTTGGCTGGCATATAGGGAATTTGCGCATGACGGGGAGTATTCGTCGAGAGATCTATATCCCGCAGTTCTGGCGGGGAGAGTTCATCGACAGATTTCCAGGTTCGGACCTGGGTCAGAGGCAGCTCTGCAGCGTATGCCTGAATGAGCGGGCTGACGGCAAAGGTGGAAGCGAGCGTGAGCAGAAGCCAAAAAGATGACCAGTTCATGAAGTACATCCTATCTCACAGTCAGCGGCCCGCTCTCAGTCAGCAGCAGTCGGCCGGGGAAAGTCACAAGGAGTCTCAGCTCGCCCCCGCATGGCGCTGCAGGTGGATACTCTTCCCCCATGAGTCTGAGGCTCGCGGTCGGCACGTCGTGCAGAGTGTCCCCATCAGCCACGGTTACCAGGGGGCGAGTCACCGGGAAGCGCACCGTCTGATAGAGAATATCCGTCCCGAGCAGGCGCCAGGAAAACTCCCAGGCGTCGCGCCCCGACGCATCGTCCATGCTCTGGGCCATATAGGGCAACTTGTCGCCTCGCCGCAGCTGGTTTTGGTGGCGCACCCGACGGAGAGAGGGAGAGCCGGTGCTCAGTATGGCTAGCAAAAAAACAACGCGCGCGTTCATGGTCGTGGTGCAATCTGCCCCACAGAGGGAGATAATCCTTTTGTGACCCACCAGTATCAGTATTGCCCTTGCCAGTCTTTTATAAAGGATGAAGGCGCACTCAGCAAGGGAGCCGCGCGGGAAACGGTTGACAGCCTACCAGGCTGTTTTCTCATGCCCAGGCTCTGCCTGGGCATGCCGTGAGGTCGTGGCTCTGCCACATCCGGGGTTTGTGTTCCCAGGCAGAGCCTGGGAACGAGGTTGGCAACTTTGGAGCTTGACGAGGTACCAGGGAGCGGACAATGGTAGTAACAACAAGCTCCCTGTTGATGAGGGGATTTGTGACGTTAAGGAGGGGGAACCCAAGCAATGCCGCAGATTTCTTTAGAATCTTTACACCGCTTCCATGCGTACTGCGCCCGCTTTCCCTCCGAGATTGTGGAGGCGGTACTCGAAAAGTACACCAAGCCTGGGGAGAGTGTTCTCGATCTTTTCTGCGGGAGTGGGACGACCTTGGTTGCAAGCCTCGCTCACCAACGCAAAGTCGTTGGAGCTGATATAGATACGCTGGCGGGAATGCTTTCTGAGGTAAAATGCACGCCGCATGCTCCTGAACAGTATGCCAAGTGGCGCCAAGAGT
Source organism: Deltaproteobacteria bacterium (assembly GCA_016200595.1). Lineage (GTDB taxonomy): Bacteria > Desulfobacterota > Binatia > Bin18 > Bin18 > JACQEL01. Next base: position 10,595 of record JACQEL010000487.1, on the reverse strand, counting down.
TCACGGCCAAACTCACGAAAGATTTCACGGAGCTTGCGCGAGCGTGGCAGCCGAGCGCTCCGCCGCGGCCAGGAACAGTCTGGGCACTTGGGCCGCTGGCACTTCGTATCCCCAGTTTTCCAGAATTGAACTACTGGTTTCCGCCGCAATTAACCGCGGCTTTGGCAGCGATTGCTGAAGCTGCTCACCAATGCCCGGAACCGCACTATGAACGTGTTGCTCTTATCAGCCTCTCGGCAGCAATTATCGCCAAATGGCCTAATACGCTGAGCTATGCAATGGACATCGACCACACCCGGCCACACCGTCGCGTCCAACGATTCACCCTTGATCAGGTGTTAAAGACGTATCTGAGTCGCTTGGATCGTTCCTTGGCTTGCCTTGGTGCGCTCTACGAGGTCTATCGAGATGCTGGTGTGCTTGACTCCCTCACAGAGTTTTCCCAGGTTATCTATCCGCATGACGCCCGGGAGCCGCTGCCGACCGTCCAGGACGAGAGTCAGGCGCTGGTCATTACCTCTCCCCCCTATTTCAATGCCGTCGATTATCCGCGGGCTCACCGCATGTCGGTGTGCTGGATGAATGGACATACCCCGACTGACCTCGCGAGCCGACGAAACTATATCGGCCTCCGACATGCTGCGGAATTTGCACTTGAGAGTTGGCTTCTTGCACATGCGCAGGTCGGCCGTTTACTCCCAACCACAATACTCAATCACCGCTCCCTTGGAAAAAAGCTGTGTGCCTTTTTTGCCGATCTCGAAACCGTGCTCTCCCACATATGGCGAGTCCTGAGACCAGGCGGTCATGCTGTATTTGTTATCGCTAATAATGTCATCAAAGGTGTACGGATCAAGTCGCACACGGTGCTGACAGCCTTGGCCAAAGACCTGGGGTTCATCGCCCCCCGATGGCAACCAGATATTCGCCCATGCAGCCCGCCGTGCACGCTCTCATCCTGCCTATTTGGGTTGGGTTCTGCGTCGGTATGAGGAGTTTGAGAACCGCTCAGCAGCCGACCTTGCCCGGTTTTTGGGAATTACCGCCCGCGACCTGCAGCGCTTGGGTCTTTGCCTGCGACCGCGCCCAGAGCATTTTGCCAAGGATGCGAGACAGATCGGTGAAAAATTCCAGGTGGAGGCTACTACCTTGGCAGGGATCATCCGCTTGGTGGAGTCAGTCGAAGCCATGGCTGCGGCACCGGAAGATACGGTATCACCAGCATCTGGCCTGCTCATGGCCGCCCGTGCACGAAAAAAACCACAGAGGCATCGAGGGAAGCAAAGAAATGGTGACAAGCAGCCCAAACCTTGAAGTCGTGGCCCAGGAATTCTGGTCCGGAACAAGGTTAGAAAGCACGTTCCCGAGAAACCTTGAGCACGCCGTAACTCTGAAGCTGCCACTAGCCTGCGTCAAGCTGCCGGTCCTGACTGTGCAAACGGTCGAGCAGTGGTTAGCAGGAAGACAGCTTGTCCTGCCGCTCCCCCTTCACCACTACGACCTCCTCGGCTGCCTGGTCGTGCAGCGGGGCCATGGGTTCATTTTTGTGTGCAGTGCTGACTCGGCTGACGAGCAACGGTTCACCCTCGCCCATGAAGTCGCCCACTTCCTCAAGGATTACTTGTGGCCACGTCAACAGGTGATCGCCGCGTTGGGGGGGCATATTACCGATGTTTTGGATGGTGCCCGGATGGCGACGCCCGCGGAGCGCGCGGCAGCCATTCTGTCACGTGTCCGCTTGGGCGCGCATATCCATCTCCTTCCTCGGCCAGGCACGGATACAGACGGTGTGATTGCCCAGACCGAAGCCCGCGCCGACCAGCTAGCGCTTGAACTGATAGCCCCGCGGGAGAGGATTAACTCTTTTTTGCAGAACCTCCCTGCTCGTGAAGCGATGCACCCCCAAGCGGTCTGTGCCGCGTTGGCTGCCTTCTTTGGTCTGCCTGCTTATGCCTTCGACGCGATCGTACGACGCAGAGACGAACGTCGCCCCGTCTCGTTTCTGGAGGACGTGCGCGCAGCTTTACGGAGGCACCAATGAGTACCACCCGTATGCAGGACAAAGTCGGCAAAGCTCCGCCGCAGCCTCTTACTGCTGCTCGTCGTCAAGAGCAAAACACCGCTCCGTCGAATGCCCCTGCACCACTTATTCCCCCCGGCCCACTGGCACCTCCCGAGGAGGTCAGTGCCGATGACTTTGCTACGAGCTATGGGGAGTCACTCGCCCAAACGCTCGATCTCGACACCTGGGGGCGCGGCCCGAACCTCGCCGAGGTCTTTGCCCAACTTGAGCAGGAGATCAGTCAAGCGCTCGAACAAGAAGATGAACTCTGTAACCGCGTGCGCCAGGTCGTCTTTCCGCAGATCTTTGCCAGACCCCAGGCTCCAGCCGGCGCTGGGGTCTTCCAAGCGAAGACCGCAGATCTCAGGACAGCGCATTATGCCGTCCTGTTTAACGGAGCGGTGGAAGCCTGCTACGGGTCCCATGCGGACCATACCACCTTACCGCTTTCTATTACGCAACTTGGCGTCTGCCTGGTGTCCTATGCTGGTGAACAGGGAACCTGGGTCCACCGCCTCTTTCGTCGCGACCTGCGCGTGCGGGGAACAGACCCTGTCGAAGCGGCGCTCTCGATTCTGGAAAAACGTGCAGCGCGCTCGGAACCTGACCACTCCAATAGACATGACCGGCTCAGTGAGTTAGGTCGTCGGGGAATCAAAGCCTATGCTGAGCGTGCCGTTCTGCTGAAAAAGTCTGCAGCACCGTGGCGTATGGGATACGGTCACCCGGCACCGTACGAACTCCTGACCGGGTCAGGCAGTATGGAACTGTTGCTTGCAGGTCTGGACCTGCTCAACGAGTTGATTCTCGGGTACAAGCGGTTTGTTTATGTCCCCAGTACGGTGAACGATCACTTGCTGCTCACCATTGGCAACGCCCTGCATCCCCTCGAATTTGCCGTGATTGAGACCGATGAGCGGCGCATGTTCCCCATTCTTGAACAAGGTCACCTCCGTGATACCTATCGGGAAAGGGCCGAGGAGTTCTATCGCGCCGCTGCGTCAAAGATCTTGACTGGCGTCTATCGGATCTCCGCAGAAGTGCCACCGCAGATCTTCTATGCCCATGCCGACTTCGTCCAAGAGGCCGCGCTGATCGCTATGGCGGACAGCGTGCTGCAAGCACACCGCGGGTTCCCCATGTTGCTTGATCTGGCAGACACTGTATGCCGCAGTTCTTTTGGCACCGAAGCCTTTAACTCAACCGTCCGCTCAGCTTACGCCCACCAAGGAAATCCCTTCCGGTATTTTGCCGAACGGCAGGGCTAACACTAAACGTGCTGTCGCACTTGCGAGTGCTGCGGGGAATAAAGGGCGAAAGGAGGCAATTTCATGGCGAACACGCCTTTCCCAACAAACGAGCGATCCGTCAATACGGAACCGCAGCCCGAATTTGTGCCGCATCCGGTTTCTGCCGAAGTGCTGACACGCCTAACTACCACAGCAGAAGAGGTCGGAGGGCTCTATACACTGCTTCCAGAAACTGAGGGTGCGGTCGCCTTCACGCACTTCGATTCAACCACAAGTGAAGATAACGCTGTCACGATTTTGTTAACCAAAGAGAATATGGACCACTTGCCTTCACAGACACTCGTCCGGATCAACAGCTTGAAGGATGACGGTTCGCGGGACCGGACCTATGTGGGTACGGTCGTCGCAGGACCTTTTGCTGAACCGGACGGTCTGCGGGCGGACTCGCCGATTGTCGTGGCCACGACTGTACAGGGGAGGATCTTTCTCCCGCGCTACCACGGTCGCGCCTACGTGCAAATTCTGGGTGAAGAGATTGAAGGTCAAATCATTCCTCCTCGCTATCGACCACGGCCTAACAGTCCAGTGTTTCCCCTTAATGCAGCCGAGACAGCCTGAGTGTTAAAAGTTGGCGGCGACGTGCGCCTTGGCCTAGTTGTTGGTCAGGAAGAAATCGCCGTGGGTATTCCGACCGACAAAAAGTCGGTCCTGCCGCGGCACCTGGGGATCATGGGAACAACGGGTGGCGGGAAATCGACCACGGTGGCCGGCTTGGTGCACCAACTGCAACAGGCCGGGGTGGCCACGATTCTCATCGACGTCGAAGGGGAATACACAGAGATAGATCTGCCGACCGCCGACCCGCCGATGCTCACAGCCTTGCACCGGCGCGAACTCACGCCGGCTGGCGCTAAGAACCTACGAGTTCTCCATTTGGTGGGGCGAGACACGAGCCGTGAAGCACCAGGTGGGCTCGTGAAGCCGTTCTGTCTGAGATTTTCTGACTTATCGCCCTACGCGGTCATGGAGATCCTCGATCTCCCACCCGCCCAGCAAGAACGCTTCTTGAAAGCCTACGACACCTTGAAGTTGGTCCTGAAAGACTTGAACATCTTCCCGCAGCGCGGCGAAGAACAGCAGGCCTTTGCAATCGATGAACTGGAGACTGGATATCCACGCATGACGCTCCTGCAACTCATCGACGTTGCCGGGGTCTTTACGGAGATAGCGGCCAACTCCAAGGAAGAAAAAAGCAAGGGAAAGAACACGGAAGCTGGAGAATTCCCACGCGCTTTCAACCTCGTCTCTCCTGAGTTACGCGGCAAGGAGCCGTCCATCAAACAGCGCGCCGCGGTGGCCCAGGCCCCTGGCAATGTGATCAGTTGGCGGGGATTGTTGGGAAAGCTATGGCGGGTACAACGGCTGCAGGTGTTTGACAATTCTAAGGCCTCACGACTGGATCATGCCAGTCTGCTCCAACCAGGCAGCATTTCCGTGATTGATCTGTCTGACACCGACTCACCTCAGGTGAACAATTTGGTCATCGCTGACTTGCTGCGAGGAGTGCAAAAACAGCAGGAAGAAAACGCCCAAAAAGCCGAAGCAGCCAAGAAACATCCGACTCCCGTCGTCGTCATTATCGAAGAAGCGCACGAGTTCCTCTCCGCCCAGCGCATCAGTCAGATGCCCGTGCTGTTTCAGCAGGTTGCCAAAATTGCTAAGCGCGGCCGCAAACGCTGGCTCGGGTTAGTCTTCGTCACCCAACTCCCCCAGCATTTACCAGACGAAGTACTCGGTCTCATCAACAACTTCATCCTGCATAAGATTGCCGACGGGGGCGTGGTCGATCGTTTGAGAAAATCAATTAGCGGCATCGACAAGGGTCAGTGGAGTATGCTCCCTGGGCTGGCCCCTGGACAGGCAGTGGTGTCTTTGACCAGTATGACGCGCCCGCTGCTGGTTTCTATCGATCCTACTCCATGCAAACTCAAGTTGGTGGAGTAATGGCACCGTGCTCTTGCCGCAGTTTGCCCCTGCCTCTCTCCTGGGAGCGCGACCATCTTGGTCGCCTTTATTAGCGGGCGGGACGCCCGCGCTCCTAGACCAGGAAACAAGATGACAGCTGATTCACAAATTGATCTCATCCCCGTTCGTGCCCTCAATCAGGTTACTTACTGCCCGCGCCTCTACTGGCTGGAGTACGTTGAAGGGTTGATGGTAATCAACGAATATGTGGAGGACGGCACCCTCAAGCATAGCCGTGTCGATGACCCGAAGACGGCGAATCGGCCACGCAGAGAACGGGAGACTATCCACACACGCAGTGTTTCTCTGGCCTCCGAGCAACTAGGACTGACGGGCAAGCTGGACCTCGTTGAAGAGAAAGACGGAGCTATCTACCCGGTTGAGTACAAACGCTCTTCGGCGCCAACCAATGCGGACGGTCAAGCAACCTGCTGGGAGAATGATGCCATTCAGCTCTGTGCCCAAGGGCTGCTCTTGGAGGAGCATCTGGGACGGCCGGTGCCCGAGGCAGTTCTCTACTATATGGGCTCGAAGACGCGAGTCAGGGTTCCGTTGGATGTGGCACTACGTGAGAAAACCAGCGCAGCCATCACTCTTATTCGGACTATAGCTGCGGCCGACCAACCTCCAGCTCCGCTACCTCCAGACCTGACGTATCGCTGCAATGGCTGCTCGCTACTCACCATTTGCCAGCCCGAAGAAACACGATTTCTCCAGGTGGCGGGGGAGGCCGTCTCCCCAGAGACGCGACCTGCAACCATCTCCTGTGTCCTGCCAGAACTAGATGAAGGGGCCGTGCTCTATCTGCAGGAACAGGGGTCATATGTGGGCAAACGCAGCGAACATCTCGTGGTCAATTTGCAGGGACAAGAAATCAACCGCGTTCCCCTCGCTGCAGTGAGACAGGTCGTGCTATTCGGCAAGGTGCAAATCTCGACCCAAGCGCTGGAAACTTTAGTCCAGCTCGAAATTCCTGTCGCCCTGCTTAGCCGCTACGGACGCTTTATCGGAGCCTTAATGTCAGCTCCGTCCAAAAACATCATGTTAAGGGTCAACCAGTACCAGACCTTTTCGGACCCTGCCAAAGCTTTGGGGCTAGCGAAAGCCGCGGTCAAGGCCAAGATCGCTAACCAACGCACGTTGCTCATGCGTTCACTGCGCTCGCAGAGTCAAGACGAAGAGGACCCCATTCGCGGCAGCGATGACCCCGCCGCTATCGAAATGGCCCGGATGCTCGCCCGTGTCGATGAAGCGTCGGACACTGGTGTTTTGCTTGGGTTAGAAGGACAGGCGGCAAGCGCCTACTTTAGCGTGTTTGGCAGGATGCTGCACGGACCGGTGCCGGGCAGTGCTTTTGACTTCTACGCGCGGAATCGGCGTCCACCACGGGACCCAGTGAATGCGCTGCTCTCATTCGGTTATGCCCTGCTGGCGAAAGACACCTTCTCGGCTGTGCTCACTGTAGGGTTCGATCCATACCTCGGCTTCTACCACGGCAGCAAGCATGGGAGACCGTCGCTCGCGCTTGATCTGATGGAAGAATTCCGCGCTCCTATCGGTGACTCGGTTGTGCTGACGCTCGTCAACAACGGCATGTTAACAACGGCTGACTTTGTAGAGTGGAATGGGGCCTGTCAACTCACTGAGGCTGGACGCCGGACGTTCTTCGAAACCTATGAGAGACGCAAAGCGACCCTCGTCACACACCCGTTGTTTGGTTACAAAATGAGCTACGGTCGCATGCTGGAAGTCCAGGCCCGCTTACTGGCCGCCTATATTCGCGGTGACGTACCAGCGTATCAAGGGTTGACTGTTCGTTAGGTTGGAACTGAGAATAGGGAGGAATACGGCTTGGAGAAATTTTCTGTCGCTCCGTGCCCAGGTCCCCTCTCCCCTCGTGGGAGAGCCTGTCCTGAGCCTAGTCGAAGGGGGATAGGGTGAGGGTTTGCAAAGAATTCTACCAAATTAACCCGTTCGTCCTGAGCTTGTCGAAGGATGAACGCAGAATTTGCAGACGAGAGAAGATGATATGGAAACCCACATTGTCGCTTATGACATTTGTAATCCGCGGCGCCTCCGTCGTGTGGCCAGGACGTGCCAGGATTTTGGCTGCCGCCGGCAACTCTCCATTTTCCTGTGCCGGATTTCGGCGTTAGATTTGGTGCGCTTAAAAGCACGCCTGGAAGAAATCATCGACCCGAAGCAGGATCAGGTCATCTTCATCCGATTGTGCGCGAATTGTGCTATCGAGATCGAGGCGTTGGGAGTACCAACCGCGGCGCATGACGCCCAGGATGTTGTGATTGTGAGTTGAGACGAACCAGCAATGCAAAAAGGACTTATCGTTCTGATGCCGTTCGTCCTGAGCGTAGCGTGAGCGAAGTCGAAGGACGATTGAATGGAGTACAAGCGAATTTCGCGATGAGGACAAAATGATGAACTTCGACACATTCTTCAAGCAGGCCACAGGAAACCCGCCCTTCCCTTACCAGCGCCGGTTGGCAACAGGCGAATCGCTTCCCCAATTGATTAACGTGCCGACGGGTGCGGGCAAGACTGCGGCGGCCATTCTTGGATGGCTTTGGCGTCGGCGCTATGCGGACGAGGACACAAAGAGAGCGACCCCACGTCGGCTGGTCTACTGTCTTCCTATGCGTGTCCTGGTCGAGCAAACCGAGGCAGCAGCGAAAACTTGGCTACGGAATCTTCAGATTGAAGATGCCCAGGTCTACATCCTCATGGGAGGCGAAGAGGCCGAAGACTGGGATGTTTATCCTGCACGTGATGCCATCCTGATCGGTACTCAGGACATGCTCCTCTCTCGTGCTCTCAATCGTGGCTACGGCATGAGCCGCTACCGCTGGCCTATGCACTTTGGCCTACTCAACAACGATTGTCTGTGGGTACTGGACGAGATTCAACTCATGGGTAGTGGCTTAGCCACCACAGCACAGTTGCAGGCGTTTCGCGAGAAACTTGGCGCTTTCCCCGAGAAGCTTGATGGAAGGGGAATCACACAAACGATTTGGATGTCGGCCACACTGCAACGAGATTGGTTGGCGACGGTCGACTTCAAGGACAAGGTTCCTCATCTTTCATGCCTGGATCTCAAAGACGAAGACCTGAAGATGGGAGAACTCAAGAAACGACTGCAAGCGAAAAAACCGGTCAGGAAGGCGGCTGCTACGGCTGGCGAAACAGAGGAGATTGCCCAGATCGTCAAGCAAGAACATCAGCCAGGATCACTTACTCTTGTCGTGATCAACACAGTAGACCGAGCACAGGCACTCTACGAGGCTCTCCGTAAGCAGTATGAACCGTCTTCGGAAAAGAAACGCGGAAAAAAGAACGCAGCGGCTGCCCCAACTGCGCTGAGTAGTGCAGGCCCCGCTCTGCTCTTGCTCCACTCCCGCTTTCGCTCAGTCGAGCGTCAAGCACAGATGCAGCAACTCCGGTCACCCATTCCTGAAGGTGGACGCATCGTTGTAGCGACCCAGGTAGTCGAGGCTGGGGTGGATATCTCGGCAAAGACCCTCTTCACCGAACTCGCCCCCTGGGCCAGTCTCGTGCAGCGCTTCGGCCGCTGTAATCGCTTTGGTGAATACGATAATGCACAGATCTTCTGGATCGCCGTCCCCACAGATGGCAAGAAGAGCATGGCTGCCCCATACGAAGATACAGAACTAGAAGCTGCTCACAACACACTCAAAGATCTTGAAGATGGAGGTCTGATCTCGTTGGGCGAGTTCCTTGAAAAGCTCCCTGCCGCTGCGAAAGCCGCACTCTTCCCTTACGAGCCTATCCATGTAGTTCGTCGCAAGGACGTCATCGAACTTTTCGACACCACCCCAGACCTTGCTGGTAACGACATCGATATCGCGCGCTTTATTCGTGACGGCCAAGAACTCGATGTCCAGGTATTTTGGCGCGAGGTCAAGGAGCAATCCGGCCCCTCGTCCGACAGCAACAGCGGCAGGGCTCCCCGACGAGTGGAACTATGTCCTGTGCCTTTCTACAAGTTCAAAGAAGATTTTCTCAAGAAAGGAAAAGAAGCCTATCGTTGGGACTTCCTTGAAGAGCAGTGGATACAAGCGGATGGGGATGCTGTCTTCCCTGGCCAGGTCTTTCTAATTCCCACCGACCAGGGAGGCTATGACCTACACACGGGCTGGGAACCTAAGAGCGGCTCTCCGGTCGAGCCGCTATCATTTCCTTCGCTTCCTCCACCCGAAAGCAACGATGATGACCTCCCATCTCAGGACTACTGGCAGACCATCGCCGAACATACAAACGAGGTCGTTGCCGAAGCGATGAAGAGCGCTGAGGCACTCGGCCTAAACGGTGAACTGCGGGAAGCAATCCAGATGGGTGCGCGATGGCACGACCGAGGCAAGGCTCACCAGGTGTTCCAGGATGCGATATATGAGAATCGGCGAGATGGAGAGGAACGTCCCGAACCGTGGCAGGCAGTTCGCCAGTTGGCAAAGGCGCCGGGCAGGTTTTGGGGACGTTATCGCCGTAACCATTTCCGTCACGAACTCGCTACGGGCCTGGCGATGCTTCAGGCTCATCTGCCACCGTTGGCAGCCTATCTTGCTGCCGCTCATCATGGGAAGGTACGGCTCTCGCTCCGCTCGTTGCCGAACGAAAGGCGTCCAGAGGATGCAGGCAAACGCTTTGCGCGCGGTGTCTGGGACGGTGATCCACTCCCCGAAACGGATCTTGGTGGTGGAATCGTTGCCCCTGCAGTTACTTTGTCTCTCGAACCAATGGAACTAGGCATAGGTCAAAACGGAGAGCCGAGTTGGGCGGAGCAAGTCTTACGGCTACGTGATGCTCCGCGCCTCGGCATGTTTAGGCTTGCCTTCCTTGAAGCCGTCCTGCGCGCGGCGGATTGGCGAGCGAGTGATAAGCATAGGAAAAAAGGAGAAGGGAATGCCTGAGCTGATTCTCAGTGGTTGCACCCCTGAACCGTTGATGTCGTACCTGAAAGCACTCGGCATACTGCGCCTTGTGACCGAGCAGGCCGATCCTGAGGCACGCGGAGCATGGCGAGCTGGGGTCTTTGTGCTCGCGTCGCAGTTTGATGAGAGTGCACTAATGAAATTCTTTCTGGAGGAGTACAGCCCAACACCTATTGCCGCCCCGTGGGCAGGAGGCTCCGGATTTTTTGGTCAAGATAACCGTCAAGCAGTGGACGCGATAGTTGCTAGTCCGTTGCCACGCATGCAAGACTATCGTGCACTTATAGAACAAGT
>JACQEL010000486.1 GCA_016200595.1 Deltaproteobacteria bacterium | reverse complement strand
ACATCGCCCAGGTTGATGCCTATGCGAAACTCCATCTTCCGGTGGTCAGGCAAGGCTGCATTTTTGGCCTTCAACTCCTGCTGGACCTCCATTGCGCAGCGCACTGCATCGACCACACTGGCAAACTCGGCCAGCAGGTTATCGCCGGGCGCGTCCACCACCCGGCCGCGATGTTGCTGAATGAGCGAGGTCATCACAGTGCGATAGGCGGTCAAGGTGCGAATAGTGGCTTCCTCATCCTCGCCCATGAGGCGGCTGTAGCCTTTGACATCGGCGCTGAGGATGGCGGTGAGCTTGCGTTCCATACTGGATTGTTCCTTCATCTCTTGAAGCCCACGATATCCGTAAATATGATCGCCCCCAGCGGCCGATGCTCAGTTTGTGCTGCTCTCCCGCTGTCCTCTGGCATAGCGGCGATTATCTGCTGAGCGCCGCCCAGTTGTCAGACTGGCGAGGGGCTTGTTGCTGTCGCTTCCCTCCGCCCAGATACAGGAGCGGGGGTCTTTCCAAGAAGAGTGGAAAAGGAAACAGGCGGCGATATGCTCTTGGATGATGATGGTCTCTTCAGGTTAACTCCTCCAACAGTGTTTTTGCCTCTTGCAAGTCCTTCGTGTCAAACCCCTCGGTGAACCAGTGGTAGATCTCTGATAACAGTTCATGAGCTTCCTTCTGCTTGCCCTGTTGCCGCCATAGGTGGCGCAGGCTCATCACCGCCCGCAGCTCCAGCGACTTGGCGTGCTGACGGCGGGCAATCTCAATGGCTTTGCAAAAACATTCCTCTGCTTCCGACTCCGGACTTCGGACCTCGAACTGCGGACTTTCTTCCACCTTAGACTTCGGACCTCGGACTGCGGACTTTTGCAGCGTCAGCTGCCCTTTCAGCCGATACAGCTCCGCCTCCCACAGACGCTCCCCATCTTTGTCCACCATCGTCAGCGCCTCAGCCACTCCACTCAGCCCCTCTTCGACTTGTCCTACTTTCCCATACGCTTCGGCCAGCAAGGCAAGATAATACGGCCCTGTCAGCTCCGCCCCCGTCTCCCGGTGGGCGGGCAAGCCCTGGCGGATCTGCGCGATTCCTTCTGCTTCCTGCCCCTGCTCGGCCAGCGCCCAGTCGCGCAGGATAGCTGCCTGCGCGAGAGCCATCGCGAATCCCTGCTCGGCCCGCATGCGCTCAGCGAGGTATGGTGGCGTGTAGCTGGCAGGGGACTGGGTGTTAGGTGCTGGGTGCGGGGGTAAGGTCCCTGACGCGCCGATTCTCCGTTTCCGTCCCCACCCGCGCACACCAGGACTTTGCCATTTTCATCGCGGGCCACACGCCGCGCCTCGACGAGTTCCTCCTTGAGATCGTCCAGCGCGGCGTCATCTAGGGCGAACTCGCGCTTGAGAGCGCGATACGTGATGCGTCCGGAAGCGCGGAGGAGGTCGCTGGCTTGGTTGATGACGTCGGAGAATTTCACACACCCTCTCTCGGCCAGGTGCGGCAGAGCCGCGACTACATAGCATACCCAGGCAGAGCCTGGCAGGAGAAAGACCTACAGTTTAGCGATTAACAGAGTACTAATACACTTCAGTCCAAAGTGGAACAGTACCGGTTGCCGCAACCTCTTCCTTTGACAAGATCCCTTTTGCTATGGTCATCATAGACGGATTACACGCCATGGGTGGAGCAGCGACAAAAGCCATTCTCCTGAATGAGAAAGAACCATCAAGAAGCCCGTCCTGGTTCTTTGCTCTGAATGGGTCTCGGGCCGGGCTCTGTGTCCTCTTGATGGTGGGCTTGACGCTGCCCCTGCTGCTGAACGGCTGTGCGAGCACCGTCAGCCGCCGACCGAGTCCTCCTCCGATCGTGGCTCCCGTCCCGGCTCACCCGCAGACCGGGCAGCTCGGGGTTGCCTCCTGGTATGGGCCAGGGTTTCAGGGCAACCTCACGGCCAGTGGCGAAGTCTATAACCAGCATGCTCTCACCGCGGCGCATCCCACGCTCCCGCTGGGGACTCCGGTAGAGGTGACCAACGTGGCCAATGGGAAATCGGTCCGGGTGCGGATCACGGACCGGGGCCCCTTTGTCCGGGGCCGGGCGATTGATCTCTCGCGCGGGGCGGCCCAGAAGCTGGGCATAGTGAACGCAGGTCTGAGCCGGGTGCGGATCAAGCCGCTCACCGGCTCCCGCTTAGGGGACCGCCGTTCCGCGCCTAGCCGTCCACGGCTCATCCGCCGGTCGCGGCAGGTGACACCCGCACCGCCGCCGGTGCCGGCACCACCCCTAAAAGGGGTATTGGTACTCGAGCGCAAAGAGGTTGAGGGATCTCTATATTAAGCCGAAGGCCGCAGACTCTTTTCTATAATCGCTGACTGAGCGCGCAGGCACTCAGAGTAGTTTCCCCCTCTTCATTACGCCAGGCTCAAGCCAACTCCTCCAGCAACGCCTTCGCCTCTTGCAGGTCTTTAGTGTCAAATCCTTCGGTGAACCAGTCGTAGATCTCGGCCAATATCTGGCGGGCTTCGTCCTTCTTGCCCTGTTGTTTCCACAGCTGGCTCAGACTCATCACTGCTCGCAACTCCAGCGACTTCGCACTCTGCCGACGGGCAATTTCGATCGCTTTCAAGAAACACTCTTCTGCCACTGACTCCGGACATCGGACACCGGACGCCGGACTGTCTTGAACTTGACACCTGGAACTTGACACCTGAAACTGTTGCAGCCTCAGCTCGCCTGTCAGGCGGTGGAGTTCCGCCTCGTAAAACCGCTCGCCGCTTTTGTCCACCACCGTCAGCGCCTCGGCGAGGGTGGCCAGCCCGTCCTCTGCCTGCCCCGCTTTCCCATACGCCTCGGCCAGCAAGGCAAGATAATAGGATTGAAATAGACCTGCCCCTACGGCTTGGCAGGTGACCAGTCCTTGGCGGATCTGGCTAATCCCCTCTTCACTCTGACCCTGCTCGGCCTGTGCTGAGCCCTGTAGGACAGTCCCTTGCCCTAACCACACGGGAAATCCGTACTCGCTCGCGAGGGTGATACCTGCCTCGGCCCACTCGTGGGTCAGTAGGCTTTCCCGGCGGTGCTGGTGAGTCAGGGCAGCAAAAACCTGGGCGACGCCCAAGGTGTAAGGATAAGACAGCTTGTGGGCCAGGGTACGCGCGGCCTCGCTCTTCTGGAGCGCCTGGTCCGGATAGCCCAGATGCCACAGGACCAAAGCTGCATAGGCGAGGCCGAAGACCCCCGGCTCCATGGTGTAGAGGAACTCATGGGTATAGTGGCGCTGAGCGTCATACAGGGCTAGGCCCTGCTCCAGGTGCGCCCGGGCAGCGCCCAGCTCACCCAAATGGCATAAGGTGCTGCCCAACGCCCGATAGGCCTCCGCGAGCAAGGCCGGGTCTTGCTCCCGCTGGGCCAGGCCCAGGAGTTGCTCCCCCAGCTCGCGCGCGGTGTGAAACTCGCCCCCCACATGATGAAACGTCCGCAGCCCAAAGAGCACCGAGAAGAGCTGGCGGGTCTCCCCCACCTGCTGGCACAGCTCCAGGGCGCGGGTATAAGTAGCCCGCACTTCCGGCGAGGCAAAACTTCGGATGGCCTGTAACGGCATGCCCAAAGAGAGGTGCAGGGTGAGTTCTTGTTGGGCACGCTCGCGGGTGTCGGGCAACGTTGGGAGGAGCTCTAAGGCGGTCGTCAGATGCTGGAGTGCTTCCCCAAAGGCCGAGCGTTGCACTGCCTGTTGCCCAGCCAAGTGCAGGTACTCCACGGCTTTCTCGATATTGCCGCTGCGACTGTAGTGATACGCCAGCGCGCTGTAATGGTCGTCCAGGGTGGCGCCGTAGAGGGCTTCCATGGCCTGCGCCGTGCGCTCATGGATGGCTTTGCGGCGCTCGTGGAGCACCGTGCCGTAGGCCACCTCCTGGGTCAGGGCGTGCTTAAAGCTATAGTCGGGCTCGGGAAAGGCGGGCTGCTCGTAGAGAAACTCTTTGTTCTGCAACACCGAGAGTACGCGATAGAGCTCCTCTTCCTGCCGGCTCAGGACCTGCCGCACCAGGCTCAGCGGAAATTCCCGCCCGATGACGGCCAGGTGTTGTAAGAGTTCCTTCTCTTCCCGGCTCAAGCGGTCAATGCGCGCCGCCAGCACCCCCTGTACGGTGGGGGAGATGTGGATCTCCGTGGGCGCTCTTTCGAGCCGATAGTGGCCGCGCTCGCCGCTGAGCACGCCCTCTTCGGCTAACGTCTGCACCACTTCTTCCATGAAGAACGGCGTGCCTT
>JACQEL010000091.1 GCA_016200595.1 Deltaproteobacteria bacterium | reverse complement strand
GCCTTCATTGATTTAGGCTCCAACGCTGTTCGCTGTCTTTTAGTACGCGTTATTCCTCGCGTAGGGTTCGAGGTGCTGCGCCAGGAGCGGGTCCAGACCCGTTTATGCGGTGGGCAGCTGAATATGCTCCCCCAGACCTCCGTCAAGGAGACTTTAGTTACGGTCCGCCGCTTTCTGCGCGAGGTGCGTAGGCAAGAGCCGCTACGAGTGCTGGCTATTGCCACTGCCGCTGTGCGTGAAGCGACCAACCGTGAGGCTTTGCTAGCTCCCTTGAGACACGAGGAGAGGGTAGAGGTGCGCGTGTTGAGTGGCGAGGAGGAGGCGCGCCTCGGAGCTTTTGCCGCGTTACGCAGTCTGTCGTTTCGCGACGGTGTAGTCGTCGACCTTGGCGGAAGCAGCCTGCAGATCACGCAAGTGTGCGACGATGACATTAGGACGACTGCGAGCTTTCCGCTCGGGGCCGTACGCACGACGCGACAGTTTCTCACGAACGACCCGCCGACGGAGCGAGAACTGTTGGCCTTGCGCGAGGAGATCAAGGAGCAAACTGTGTCGCTCCTCCCGCCAACTCGCGAGGGGCGGGAAATGATAGGATTGGGCGGGACGGTGCGGACTCTGGCTGCTATGCACCTGGCCGCCCTTGACGGTCTGGGCCAGGTGCGACAAGGATTCTGCTTACGAGGTTCCGACATCACCCGCATGCGTCAACGGCTGGAAAAATCGTCCATCCGTGACCGCTGCCGTATGCTTGGTCTTAAGGCTGAACGAGCGGACATTATCCTTGCCGGTACGGTGGTAGTGGAAGAGTTGATGGCCTTGGGCAGGTACAAAACCCTAACTGTGTGTAAGGGAGGGGTGCGACAGGGATTCTTACTGCGTGAGGTCTTCAATGGGGGGGGATGAGAGACATGGACGACAGAGCGTTTCTCAATCGTGAACTGTCCTGGCTGGAGTTCAATCAACGGGTTTTGGAGGAAGCGCTGGACGAGAGCGTCCCTTTACTGGAACGCGTGAAATTCCTGGCGATCTTCAGCTCCAACTTGGATGAGTTCTTCATGGTGCGTGTGGCACGTCTCAAGCGGCGCATTGAGGCGGGTGACCAGGAGAGTGGTCCCGATGGACTGACCCCGCTGCAGACGTTGGCAGCGATCTCGGGGCGGGTCCATCAACTCGTGGAGCAGCAGCACGAATGTTTCTTAGATGATATCCAGCCCCGACTGGCGGCTGAAGGTATCCGCTTGGTGCGCCCCACAGACATTACGGCTGAGCAGGCGAGTTTTCTCGAAAACTATTTCCGTCGCACCTTGTTTCCTATTGTGACCCCACTCGCGATCGATCCAGGCCATCCCTTCCCACACCTGGCGAATCGTTCGCTTTGCCTCGTGGTTTCTCTCCGGCCAGCGGCGTCTTCCCATTTGCCCGATGCGTCGCTGTCGGTGGTGCATATTCCCATCCAAGTGGTTCCGCGCTTCATTGCCTTACCCGCGCCGCCGGGGCAATACGCGTTCATGCTGCTCGAAGACGCCATCCGTCTCCATCTGGAGCGGCTGTACCATGGGTACGAGATTCTCTCCTGCCACGCGGTACGGGTGACACGCGATGCCGACCTGCAGCTGCCGCTGGGACGCTCGAAGGATTTGCTCGCGAGCATCGAGCAGGGGGTGCGAGAGCGTCGCATGGGCATGGCCGTGCGACTGCAATATGATCCCAATCTCCCGGCTGAGGTCTTAGCTAAGTTGGTGGACGAACTCGAACTCCAATCGGAGGATTTGTATGCGGGAGAGGGATTCACGGCCTTCGCCGACCTCTTTCAATTGTACTCGGTCGTGGATCTGCCGCGGCTCAAAGATCGCCCGCTCTTCCCGGTGCCGGTGCCGGCCTTTGAAAATGCGCCTGACGTCTGGAGTGCTATTCGTAGCGGTGACATCCTCGTGCACCACCCGTATCATTCCTTCAAGGCGGTGACGCACTTCGTCGAAGAAGCCGCGGAAGATGCCAAAGTGCTCGCTATCAAAATGACGCTCTACCGGGTGAGCCCGACTTCGCCCATCGCCCAGGCGCTGACCCGTGCGGCGGAGACCGGAAAAGAAGTCGCCGTCCTCGTCGAGTTGCAAGCGCGTTTTGATGAAGAGGCCAATATCTCCTGGGCGCGCGCGCTCGAAGAAGTCGGCGCGCATGTCGTCTATGGCTTGATCGGCTACAAGACCCATTGTAAGGCGTGTCTAGTCGTGCGACAGGAGACCGACGGTATCCGCCGCTACTGCCATTTGGCGACGGGCAACTACAACGTGGGGACCAGCGGGCTGTACGGTGACCTGGGCCTCTTTACGTGTCGGGAGTCGGTGGGAGAAGATCTCACGGAGCTGTTTAATCTCTTGACCGGATATGCCCGGCCGCTAAAATTCCACCATCTGTTTGTGTCTCCTGTCGACCTCCGCGATGCCCTGGTGGCACGCATCCGCCGCGAGGCCGAGCATGCACAGGCTGGCCGACCGGCGCGACTCATCGCGAAAGTGAATAGCTTGGTCGATCAGACCCTCATCGAAGAACTCTATGCGGCTAATCAGGCGGGTGTACAGATCGACCTGATTGTCCGCGGGATTTGCTGTCTCCGTCCGGGCGTACCCGGCTTATCCGAGCATATTCGCGTCATCTCCATCATCGATCGCTACCTGGAACACGCCCGGATTTTCTATTTCCAGAATGGCGAGGAGCCGGAGTATTTCTTGGCCTCGGCGGACTGGATGCCGCGCAACCTCGATCGGCGCGTCGAAATCGCCTTCCCGATCCTTGACCCGAAGTTGCAGGCGCAACTCCGGGAGATTCTCGACATCCAGTTGGCGGATACGGCAAAAGCGCGCGTAATTCTCCAAGATGGGAGTTCACGTCGCATCCAGCTTGACGGAGCCCTGCCTCTCCGATCACAAGAGCGCCTCTATGAATTTACCTCGAGAGGAGGAGTGGGACGATGAGCGCAACTATAGGTCTCTTTCGCAACGCGACGGACTGCGAGTCTTTCTCTGCGGGTCAGGTGATTTTCCAGGAAGGACAACCTGGCGCGGTGATGTATGCCGTCAAAGAGGGGGAAGTGGATATTCTCGTCCATAACAAGGTCGTCATTACTGTCGGACCGGATGACATCCTGGGAGAGATGGCGTTGATCGATGCCAAACCACGCAGCGCGACCGCCATCGCCCGGACCGACTGTAAGCTCGTGCCGATCAGCGAGAGGCGGTTCACCTTTCTCGTGCAGCAGACGCCCAACTTCGCCCTCCAGGTGATGCGGGTGATGGCTGAGTGCCTGCGCCGGATGGACGCGGCAGCGTAACTGCCAGCCGGCCTCTGCCCAGAGATCGTCGAGAGACGAACCAAGAGCAACCCCTTCCGGAGGTTCCTCGCCCAGGGAGAAGAACAACAGCAGGTGTCCTGGCATCTCATGGCCGAGGAGGCTGTGCTGACGGTGTTCCATTCCTCAAAGGTGACCAGCTTAACTACCAGTCAGCTCCTCGCCATGACAGAGGCTGTCCGGTTTGCAGACTCACTCTTAGGCATCAGGCAGGAGTTCGAAGGCGGGGTAACGCTGCGCAAGCGGGACAAACGCCTCGACCGGCGACCCCGCGGGCACTGAAAAGAACCGCTGGACCTCGCGGCGGAACCGATCGAGGTACGCCTTCAGGATCGGAGGCCGCTCGACTTCGGCGAGCGCCCGCAGCCGGAACTTCCGCACCTGGCGGCCCTTGCGCAGACAGACCTCGCCGGCAACCTCAGCGTTCCGGACCCATTGCGTGTAACCGCGCGGTGCGACGAGGTACTGCTTGCCGTCCTCAATAAGAAGATCGACGGGCAGGGAGTACTGCTTCCCGCTCTTCCGACCACGCACCTCCAAGAGGTAGGTGTGTTCGAACCCTAAGCCGAGGCTCACCAGAAAGCCGAACGCGCGGTTGAACAGCCGATCGGGCAGAGTGGGTTTCTGGAATGGAATCGTCTGCCTGCTCATCGCTAGCCCTCCTTTGCGCACTCAGGGCGCGTGCCGAGCGCCTCATCTTCTTCTCTGTGACTTCTCTTCGCGTGGCTGCCTGACCATTACGTATACCGCTCGGCGCTTAAGGACAACCTCATCTCTCGGCAGTTTTTCTCTTGACACACGTTGTCTGGGAGGCGTGCGAAGGACTGTATGATGATGCATACGCCAAGTGCAGCGCTCGCACTCTTCACGAAAATGTCAATCTAGCAACAAAGAAATGTAACATCACGATAGTATACGTGGAGAGGACTGGTGAAAGAAATGTAGCTTCTCAACAGGTTACTGTAGAGGATTGGCGGTTGTAGCAGCTGTGGGGCTTTCTGGTTGCTGCCGCCTTACTGAGCCTTGAGCGCCTGTGTTACGTGTGGGTGTGGCGTTCACCCGAGTCCTTTCGCGCGGTGTGCGCTCGTCCTAGGGTGGCGTGTTTTGGCGAGCCGGTCACGGTTTTACAGAGGCTCTTCTATGGCCTCAAAGGCATTCAATTGGGAGTGTTTTTCGCGTGGTGCTATTTTTATGGGGGGGGATCACCCGCGCCGTTTAATGGAAGCAGTGTTGCACTGGCGGTGGGGGGAGCATTGATCGTTGCCGGGCAAATTCTCAACCTCAGTGTGTTTCATCGCTTAGGCGCGGTTGGGGTTTTTTACGGCAACAAATTTGGGTATCAGATTCCCTGGTACCGAGAGTTTCCCTTTTCGCTTCTCCACCATCCCCAATATGTCGGTACGATGTTGTCAATCTGGGGTTTTTTCTTGGTTATGCGCTTTCCGCATGACGATTGGTATGTGCTCCCAACTCTGGAGACAGGGTATTATGTTTTGGGCGCCTATTTCGAGCAATAGGCTGTAGACTCGGTAAGATTCTCCTTCTCGACCCACGGCCAAGAACTCCGCTGGTTGCTAGCGTTGCCCGTCCGATGTATGAGGCTCGCACCTCAAGAAGGCAGCTTGCGGCTCATAACTTAGAGGAAGCTCAGCAGTTTGTCGCGCTTGTCGTCGCGGATGGCCATCGAGCCGGCGAAATCGTCGGCTGGATTCAAAGATTAGATCACTGAAGATCGACAAGCAGCGCTTCAAAACCATCTAGCCACTGAAATACCCTCCTGCTGAAACTGTCGGTCGAAATTTCGGCAAGTGCCGAAAACTTGGCACTTTATCAGTTGTGAACTCACGCGTTTTCAAGGGATTCCACATGGCCCGCGTTTTGCGCTTCTCCGCAATGACAGAGAGGTGGTGTCAAGAAAGCGCGGTTGATGTTGAAGATACAAAGAGCGACAGACGGGCAATGTGTGGTCTTTACCCTTATCCGCATGTTCGGGTACGTGGACGAGACGTCGGCTCTGTTTCCACCTGGCTGACGTACCGATTCTGAACGGGTGGCGTGCAGAGATGGAAGGACTACAATAGCAAAGGACCTGTCACATGCCGCAACCTCCACCAACACGGAGGACAGTGTGAATATGAAAGCTCATGGTCACTTTTTGATACTTTCCTTCCCAGTCGTCATTCTCAGCTTGATGCTGGCAGGCTGCAAGCGTGAGCCGCCGGCGCTGGCCGCAACTCCGCCCCCGGTCGTGATGGTCAGCCCACCGGTGGAGCGGGAGATTACCGATTACTACGAGTACACCGGGCGGACTGCGGCTGTAGAAGCGGTCGAAGTCCGGGCCCGCGTCAGCGGGTATCTGGTCAAGGTCAATTTCCGGGAAGGGGCGGTGGTCAACAAAGGGGACCTGCTCTTTCAGATCGACCCCTGGCCCTTCCAGGCGGTGTTGGACGAGGCCAAGGGCCAGGTCGCGCAGTGGGAGGCGAAGCTGGCCCGGGCCGAGGCCGACGTGGCCCGCGATGAACGCTTGCTACCCAAAGGTGCGGCCAGTCAGAAAGACCTCGATCAGGCAGTGGCCGACCGCGGCGAGGCGCGGGCAGCGATCCAATCGGCACGCGGGGCTGTGGACCGGGCAGCCCTGGACCTGGAGTTCACTCACGTAATGGCACCGATCAGCGGGCGGATCAGCCGCCACCTCATCGACGAAGGCAATCTGGTAACCATGAACAGCACGCTGCTGACCACGATTGTTTCCACCGACCCGATGTATGCCTACTTCGACGTGGACGAACGGGCGGTCCTGGACGTGCGGCAATTGATCCGCGAAGGCAAGGCGCGCAACGCCCGTAACAGCGAGGAGGTGACGGTCTTACTGGGCCTGGCCAATGAGACGGGTTTTCCCCACCAAGGGACCATCAATTTCTTGGACAATCAGGTCAATCCGCAAACCGGCACGCTGCGGTTGCGCGGGGTATTCCCCAACCCCAACGACAACAAGCTCGAAGTCCTCTTACCCGGATATTTCGCCCGCGTCCGGCTGCTCATCGGTCGATCTCACCGGGCACTGCTGGTCACCGACCGGGCCATTGACACCGATCAGGGCCAGAAGATCGTGTACGTCGTCAACGACAAGAATGAGGTGATTTCCCGCCCCATCAGCTTGGGGACGCTCC
The DNA here is from genome assembly GCA_016200595.1 of Deltaproteobacteria bacterium. Lineage (GTDB taxonomy): Bacteria > Desulfobacterota > Binatia > Bin18 > Bin18 > JACQEL01. The sequence goes on along the minus strand of JACQEL010000091.1, from coordinate 10,381 downwards.
ACGACGGGTTGCGGGTGATCGAAGAGGGCGTAAAGCCAAGTGAGCGGATAATCGTCAACGGCCTGCTCCAAGTGCGGCCGGGCATCACTGTCGAGCCCAAGCTGGTGGATATGCCCGTGTCGCTCGCGCGGCAATAAGGAGGCACCACATGCTAGCGCGTTTCTTCATCGACCGTCCGGTTCTGGCGTGGGTCATCTCCCTGGTTATCGTCCTGCTCGGGGGCATCGCCGCGGCCCTGCTGCCGATCGCCGAGTACCCGGAGATCTCGCCCCCAACCGTGCGGGTGACGGCCAGCTACCCGGGAGCCAACGCCCGCGTGGTGGCTGACACGGTGGCCGCCCCCATCGAGCAGCAGGTCAATGGCGTCGAGCACATGCTGTACATGTCGTCGCAGAGCGGCAACGACGGCTCCTACACCCTGGACGTAACCTTCGTGCTAGGCACGGATGTGAACACGGCTCAGGTACTGGTGCAGAACCGCGTCGCCATCGCCGAGCCGACACTGCCCGCCGTGGTGCGGGCCATCGGCGTCACGACCAAGAAGCGGTCCCCGGATATTCTCCTGGCGATCAACCTCTATTCCGACGACAACCCGGAGACCGGCCGGTCGTATTATGATGCACTCTACCTGAGCAATTACGCCACCATCCAGCTCAAGGACGCACTGGCTCGGTTGGAGGGTGTTGGCGATGTGCTGATCTTGGGCGGAGAGGACTACAGCATGCGTGTGTGGTTGGACCCGGACAAGTTGCAGTCGCGGAACCTCACTGCCGGCGACGTGATCCGGGTCTTGCGCGAGCAGAACATCCAGGTGGCGGCCGGGCGGATCGGCCAGCCGCCCGTTCCCACCGGTCAGGACTTCCAGTACACGCTGAGTACCCTCGGCCGGCTGGTCGAGGCCGAGCAGTTCGCCGACATCATCCTCAAGACCGGCACGGACGGGGAAGTCACCTATCTCAAGGACGTTGCCCGGACCGAGCTGGGGGCCCGCAGCCAGGACACGCTCGCGCGGCTGGACGGTCGGCCGACGGCACTCCTCGGCATCTACCTGCTGCCCGGTGCGAACGCCCTGGACACTGCCGACCGCATCAAGGCCACGATGCGCGAGCTGGCCACACGCTTCCCCCAGGGACTGCGCTACGCCATCAACTATGACACCACGCCGTTCATCCGCGAGTCCGTCAATGAGGTGCTCGTGACGCTGCGCGACGCGGTGATCTTGGTCGCCATCGTCGTGCTGCTGTTCCTGCAGGACTGGAAGGCCTTACTCCTCCCCCTGATCGACGTGAGCGTCTCGCTGATCGGCACCTTCGCCGTGATGAGCCTGATGGGTTTCAGCCTGAATAACCTGACGCTGTTTGGGCTGGTGCTGGCCATCGGCATCGTCGTGGACGACGCCATTGTGGTACTAGAGAACATCGAGCGCTGGCTGGACAAGGGCTTGCCCGTCCGCGAGGCCACCATCAACGCGATGAACGAGATCACCGGGCCGATCCTGGCCATTACGCTGGTGCTCAGCTCGGTCTTTCTCCCCAGCGCCTTTCTCGGTGGCATCACCGGCCAATTCTTCCGTCAGTTCGCCCTGACCATCTCGGCGTCGATGATCATTTCGGCCCTCAATGCTATGACGATGACGCCGGCCCGCGCGGCTTCGATCTTCGCGGGCCGTACGCCCGGGCCGCACGTCAATGAGGCTAAGGAGGCCCTGCCGTGGTGGAGCTTTGCCCTGTTCGGGGGGCTGGCGACCGTCTGGCTGCTCGCACCGACCCTGGGTGCTGGGCTGGGCCTACCCGTGGGAGAGGAGGGTGGCAAGGCAGCGCCGGGCGACTTGCACGCCACCATGCTGACGTGGGGGAAGTCCCTTGTCCTCTTCCTCCCTGGGGCGATCGCCGGGGGCGCACTCGGGTGGTTCCTCATCCGGCCGGTGAACTGGGTGCTGGGGAAATTCTTCCAGGGCTTCAACTGGGTCTTCGCCCGGGCAACCAATGCCTACGGAGGAATCGTGAGCTGGGCCCTGCGCCTCAGCGTGATCGTACTGGTAATCTACGTCGGTCTCATTGGCCTGACGGGCTTCGGCTTCACCCGTGTCCCTGGCGGGTTCATCCCCAGTCAGGACAAGGGTTACCTCCTGGTGAACATCCAGCTCCCCGATTCCGCCTCGCTGGAGCGTACGATCGAGGTCACCGCGGCCGTCGAGAAGATCGCCCTGCAGACCCCCGGCGTTGCGCACACGTCAGCCATCCCGGGACAGTCGTTGGTCCTGAATGCCGTCAGCTCGAATTACGGCTTCATGTTCGTCGTCCTCAAGCCGTTCGCCGAGCGCCGGGATGCGGCGCTGAGCGGGGAGGCGATCGCGGCTCAACTCCGCGCCCGCTTGCGGCGGGAGATTCTGGAGGCCCGCGTGCTCGTCTTCGGGCCGCCGGCGGTGCGGGGCCTGGGCAATGCCGGCGGCTTCAAGCTCATGGTGGAAGCCACCGGCGACGTCAACTTCGACGCCCTGCAGGCCCAGGCGGACACTCTGGCGGCCAAGGGCAACCAGCAGCCCGGCCTGGTCGGCTTGTTTAACGGCTTCCGCGCCCGCACGCCCCAGCTCTATGTGGACATTGATCGGGTTAAGGTCAAGACGATGGGGGTAGAGCTCACAGACGTCTTCGACGCCCTGCAGGCGTACCTGGGCAGCTACTACGTCAACGACTTCAACCGCTTCGGCCGCACCTGGCAGGTCAACGTCCAGGCCGACGCCCCCTTCCGCGTGGACGCCCAGACGGTCAAACAGCTCAAGGTCCGCAACACCGCTGGCGATATGGTGCCGCTGGGTGCGGTAGCCGAGGTGCGTGACTCTACCGGGCCGGTCACGATCACCCGTTATAACATGTTCCCGGCGGCCACGATCAACGGCGCCTCCCGACCCGGAGTCAGCACCGGCGACGTCATGGCAATAATGGAGAAGCTGGCCGAGGAGCTGCCGCGCAACCTGACCACTGAGTGGACCGAGCTGAGTTACTTGCAGAAGCTGGCGGGCAAGGTCGAGTCGTTCCGGGATTTGCAGCAGAACCCCTTCAGCGCCTTCGTGCTGGGGACGGTGTTGGTCTTCTTCGTGCTGGCGGGCCTATACGAGAGCTGGTCGCTGCCGCTGGCAGTGATCCTAGTTGTGCCCATGTGCCTGCTGAGCGCCTTGGCAGGTATCGCGCTGGCCGGGATGGACATCAACATCTTTGTCCAGGTCGGCTTCGTGGTACTGGTGGGCCTGGCGGCCAAGAACGCCATCCTCATCGTCCAGTTCGCCCGCGACCGCCAGCAGGAGGGTGTGTCCCGGTTCGATGCCGCCGTGGAGGCCGCCCGGGTGCGGCTGCGACCGATCGTCATGACGTCGTTCGCCTTCATCCTTGGCGTATTCCCGCTGGTGATCGCTGAGGGGGCCGGGGCCGAGATGCGCCGCACTCTGGGGATGGCAGTCTTCGCCGGCATGATCGGTGTGACGCTGTTCGGCATTTTCCTAACCCCGGTCTTTTATTCCGTGGTCCGTTGGTTCACCGAGCGGCGCAGCGGCAACGCTCCGGACACAGCTGTAACGCAACCGCCTGCAGAGGCCTCTGCTCCTGCGCTGACGAGGCGAGTTGTTTCAAGAGACCGCTGAGTACTCACTCGAGGAGAAATAAAAGGGATAGAACACGAGCGGCACCATGATCGCACCTCTCTCTGTTGCTGTTGGCATCATGCTCTTGAGCCTAGCCTTGTGGGATGCCTTTTCCACGATTGCTTTGCCCCGGACGGTCAGCGTGGTCTTGAGACCTGCACGCGTCTTCTCTCGCGGGGGCTGGCGGCTGTGGCGGGGCGTTGGCTCCTGGTTTAGCAATCGACGCACGCGCCAGAGCTTTCTCACCGCCTTCGGACCGTTCTCAATCTTCCTCCTGCTCGGTCTGTGGGCGGTCATGATTCTGGTCGCCTTCGCCTTGCTCCACTTTGGGCTCAGGACCCAACTGAATGCTCCCGAGAGCCAAGGCGGGCTTGGTGTGTTCTTCTACCTGAGTGGGACGACCTTCTTTACCCTGGGGCTCGGAGACGTGGTGCCGCTGAACGCACTAGGGCGGGCGCTGGTCGTGGTGGAAGTGGGAACAGGGATCATCTTCTTGGCCATGATCATCGGCTACCTCCCCGTGCTCGATCAGGCGTACGCGCAACGCGAGGTGGGTGTCCAATTGTTGGAATCGCGCGCGGGATCACCGCAGAGCGCGGTGCGCCTGCTGCGACGGTTTGGCCGGCCGGAGAGTGCCGAGGTCCTTGCCACGGTGTTGCGAGAGGCCGAGCGCTGGGCGGCGGAGCTGTCGCAGAGCCACATTGCCCATCCACTGCTCGTATACTATCGGTCCCAGCACCTCGAGCAGTCGTGGCTGCTTTCTCTGACGACGTTGCTCGATAGCTGTGCGCTGTTGCTCGTCAGCCGGAAAGGGGTTCCCTCACGCCAAGCGCGAGCCACGTTCCGTATGGCCGCACGTGTCGCGGCCGATCTGGCCGGCATTCTGGGGTCCGTGCCCGGGCGCGAAGCCAGCGAGCGGCTGCCAGCGGAGGACCTACCACGGCTGCGTGCTGCCCTGGAATCCTCGGGTCTTGTTCTGCCCACAGGGACAGACGAGGAAGCGAAGCTCAACGAACTCCGCGGGTTTTACGAACCCTATGTGCTCGCCTTATCGTCGTGGCTGCTCATGCCGTTGCCCGAGTGGATCCCAGCGGTTGATGAGAAAGAAGACGAAACAGATCTTCTGACCTTCGCTGATTTCGGGTCAAGCGAAGAGTAGTGCTATTCCGGTAAGACTCTGCCGAGCCCATGTCGCAAAAAAGCTCTGTTGACTCAGCGTCGCGGTAGCCGAAGGTGCCTTGTAAAGAAAGTTCAGACCTGCAACACTATCCTGGATGGCACTATCCGTGAGTGTCGGTCCATTCTTCTATTGCCGAATCGCTCCGAACAACGTCATGAAACCGCGTGTAGTCGATGCGCCGCTGTCCATTGGGAAGGCGGGATAACACATCGACAAACCGGGCTCCCCACACAATATCGCGGGCGGTGTAAGCATAGCGCGCGTGCACAGTCTGCGAGAAGGTCTCATCGAACCCGATCAGGGAGACAATGATCTCCGTGTCTGCTGCAGCCAGGGACGCGGGGGTCACGCCAGCTAAGGGACTCTGGGCGGTAATGGGGTGTACCGCCGTCCAGGTCAGGGTGAACAGTGCATGTTGGCTCCGGATCAGTGCGAGGTCATGAAGCCGACGGAAGCTCTCACCTTCGGGGGTGATTTCCTCTCGGGCGAGCACGAGATGGATCTGCGCCTCCACGATCTGGTTGCCCCGGGCGTTCGCCATGCGAAACAGGAGCGACGGGATACCGTCCCACTGGGTGATGACGGCGACCCGACTAAAGAGCACGCGCGCACTGGGCCGGGAGAATTTGGCGAAAACCAACCCTGTCATGAGGGCGAATCCGAGCACCCCCACCAAGGCTTCGAGCGTGACCAGGATATTCGCGAAGAGAGAGTGGGGCACCATCTGGCCATAGCCAATCGTGGCCATGGTCTGGATGCTGAAAAAGAACGCATCCCGAAAAGAGCCTGCACGTGTGTGGTCAATGCCGCCCGGGTTCAGTAGATAGCCGAGCGCAAAGAGGCTGTTACCCACGACATAGCAGGCTGCCACGATCAGTACGAGGCGCGGCCAAGAGGCGGTCAGCAAAACATGGTACAGGTCCCCGAAGGGGTGGGGGTGGATGAGCCCTGTTTGTTCCCGCTTTACCGGATCGTCATGACGCACGCGCTCGCTCCCTTGCAAAGCCAGACGAGTAAGGATCTGAGGCTTGAGGTCGCCATTGTCTCGGCACGCTAACGCGCCTCACTCCCATGCCGTGAATATCATATCTCGAAGTGAGAAATCCCCCCTACCCCCCCTTTGATAAAGGGGGCCGCGCGCCGCGCGGGGAGATTTTGCTCAGAGGCTGTACCAATCTCATGCCGTTCGATTTAGGGTGCCATTGCATCGGCAATGATGCAACCGAACTTATTCATCTGGGCCAAGCCGTACTTGTTTTAGGCAGCGGGCTAGACTAGTTCCGCAAAACCGTCTTCAATTATCCTACCTTGGCCGAGTGCTACAAGGTGGCTGCGTACAACGCGGCTAACAAGCTGGCCTTGATCCGTCACGTCAGTGGTGACTGAGATGCTCCAAACGAAGGCGTACGCCCCGGCGCTGTATGTATACGGCGGGACAGCATCGCCAACCTGACCGGGCAACGTGATGCACTTGCGGCGCAGATCCGTACTGCAACTCGGGAGAACACTCTGTTATGACCAGAAAAAATCTCATCTCATTTCTGTTGGCATCGCTAGTTGCCGCGCCCGCTGCTCACGCGAGCGTCGACCTGATTGCCATTGGCAGCGTGAGTGGCACCTACGTGGATTTGGCAACCGAAACGACTGGCGCGCTGGAAAACGGCGTGGCGGGGAACACCCTCGGTGGTCTTGGTTCTGGCATCGCCTATGCCGGCGGGAATACCTTTGTCGCTATCCCGGACCGTGGCCCGAATGCTAAACCCTATAATAGCGCTATCGATGACACCGCATCCTATATCAACCGCTTTCAAACCTTGAACCTGAGTCTCGCGCCCAGCGCCCCCGGTTCCGTGCTGCCTTTCACGCTTACCCCTTTCTTGATGAACACAACGCTGCTGTGGAACAAAAAGCCGCTCGTCTATAACCCTGGCATCGGTTTAAACGTCGGCAGTGGGGCGCCCGCCTTGAACACCAAGACCACCTTCTATTTCACCGGCCGATCGGACAACTTCGATCTCACTCAGCCCTCAACCTATTCCCAAGATGCTCGCTTCGATCCTGAAGGTATACGTGTATCCAAGGACGGCCAGAGTGTGTTCATCTCTGATGAATACGGTCCTTACGTTTACCAGTTCGACCGCGTTACCGGGCGGCGCATGAAGGTTTTCGAGTTGCCCAGTAAGTTCGCTGTCACTAACCTGAGCCCCCAGGGCAACACAGAAATTGCCAATAACACCACCGGCCGCGTGGCCAACAAAGGCATGGAAGGCCTGGCGATCACTCCCGATGGCAAAACCCTAGTCGGCATCATGCAGAGCCCGCTCCTCCAGGACGGCGGTACGCATGGCCTCATCACGAGAATCGTCACGATCGATATCAAGACTGAGGCCACCCACGAATACGGCTATGAGTTCGACAATATTGGCACTGGCGATAAACCCAAGTACGGCACGGCGAGCGAGATTGTCGCTATTAATGGGCACGAATTCTTGGTAGATGAGCACGACGGCAAAGGCTTTGGCGACGGGGGGCTGTCCTCAAGAAGCTCTATCATATCGATCTGACGGGTGCCCAAGAAGTGAGCGGGATAACTGAGCCAACTTCACCGGCAAAGCGGTCGCCAAGAATCTGTTCCTCGATATCGTGGCTACGCTCAATGCGCATGGCATTGCGAGTACTGACCTCCCGGCCAAACTTGAAGGGGTGGCCTTTGGACAGGACATCGTCATCTCGGGTGTGACTAAGCATACGCTGTACGTGACGAACGATAACGATTTCCTTGCGACTGTAGGAGGCGTTGACAACCCGAACAAGTTCTTCGTGTTCGCCGTAGACAGCGCTGACCTGCCGGGCTTCGTATCCCAGCAGATCAAACCGTTTGCTGTCTGTGCGCCCTGAGAGGCGCGCGTAGATGACGAAAGAAGAGGGTTTGGTGGGCTTGAGCTACGAAGGAGGATCATCAGGGGTCGCTCCCTTCTGCTCCTCCTGGACTAGTTCACAGCAATCGCTACGAAAGCAACCTGCTCTCGTGGCGATTATCGATAGCCCTTTTGCCTTTTGATCTCCGTAATGAGTGGCTCGACCAGTATCTCAGGCAAACCATTATCCTCACTGACACGTACATAGCAGCCCGTGGGCTCGGCGTAGAAGACCCCACTCACCATTTGTGTCTCGCTGCTTCGCTTGGGAGGGGCGAGGCGAAAGAACCGCCCCCGCTGCCCGTGCGTATCGTACTCTTCTCCGGTACTGACTACCGCCCATCCCTGTTGCGGCGCGACGTCACGCAGAACCGCGAGCGCTTCGTCGGGACTCACCGGTAAGTGTTGGTGACCTGCGTAGGTTGGATCTGGCTCTGGAGGCGCCTCCCCCGTGGCAAGCGCGGCCACGGACGCGGGCAGCGAGCTACAGCCCGCACTCAACGCGAGCCACATCGTCAAGCCTACGAGTAAAGAGCACCAAAGCCTAACAGCACCCTCCTGGGCACGGCAAGAGATCTTCTCGCGCGTTCCGCCGCCGTCCGAGCGCCAAGAGGCAACCCAGAGGTGATGCCTGGCCATTGTCATACTCCCTTTCCTTTCGTCAGCGACACCGCACTATACCGACAACGAAACCGCGCCAAAATGGGGGCGAACCATAAAAAAGGAAAGCGCGGTGCCTTTCCGTGCTTCATCATTTCTTCATCTCAGTTTCATACTCTTGTCATATGTTCTGCAGTACAAGGTAAAGGCCTACCTCATTCCCCTCACCCCCAGCCTGGTAGGAGCGCAGATGGTTGTTCCCCATAGGCGTGCCCTACCAGGTTCTCTTCGCTTCTTCGCAGACAAGGGAGATGAACATTTAGTGAATTGCTGTGTTGCTTGAGGGGAAGAAATTGCCGTCTCACCGCTATCCATGCTCTGGCAGCCGGCGTTTTCGCTTATTTTCCGCGCGACGGACTGGCGGCTCACCGTCGGGCGTGTGGTCGGTTACGCTTGTGTACGAGGTCGGCAGCCTGACCTGAAAAGCAGATGCAAACAGTGAGAGCTGCAATGAGGGTAGGGTGCACTCGGCGTGCTTGCGCCCTCAGCTACGGCAACGAATTGACCGTGAGGCTGACGGTATCCGTAGCAGTTGAGGGGTTCTGAGAAAACAAGACGAAGTCATCGTAATCGGCGGCGGCCACGCTGCTCGTCGAGTCAGAACTGGTAATGAGGGCAATTCCCAGAACCTCCCCCGGCTCAGCGTCGAACAAGTCTTTGTAATCCTGATAAAGGTTGACCGTTTCTTGTTGCCACACGCCGACGCCAGCAGGCCCTGTGCGCAAAACCACGGTCTTGGCTCGCCAGTAACTTGGATTAGTCGCGCGCGTCCCCACCGGCAGGGTTGTGCTCCAGACGTATTTGACCGCCCGGGGCATGATGCGATTACCATAGAGGACGTACACACCGGCGGCAGAATCGTTGGTTTTTTCCGTGCGTTCATCTCCACCCGGAGGCAACTGTACCGCTCGCCAGCGCCAGCGCAAGAACGAGAAAGCTTTGGGTTGAAACTTATGCTCCAAGCCGATCTGAATGCCTTGTTTTTCTGAAAAAGCGCGGAGAAAACGGTTCCCATCTTCTTCAGCCACCCGGTAGATAGTTTGGGCGGTTTGGGCATCTCTGAGTGCGCTCCACCTTTGCGGAAATGTCAGTAACTCATCGGCTTCAAAGGTTTCTAGGGTAACCGCTTGGCTGAATGCTCTAGCAGGGTCAGCGGTCTGCAAGACCACAGAACCGCAGAAGAATGCTAACAGAGCCCATACCTTCATCAGACCCCCTGGCAGAGAGCGGCAGAACACTAAATAGGCAACGCAAGACCGAGAACGATACACACTAGCAGGTCAAGCGGGAACGAGCAAATTTTTTTGTGAGAGGGATAATCTCATCATTCACACAATTTTCACTGCTGCGCCACACTCCTGAAAAACAGCGCTGCTATCCCCCTGTAACAGGAGGATCCATCGAGTGAAACGTATTCTCGTCGTCGAAGACGAACTCAGTATTTCTAACCTCATTTGCTATAATCTGGAACACGCCGGCTATCGAGTGGTGGCTGCCTTCGACGGCGAGGAAGCCCTACAGTTACTAGACAGCTTCTGTCCTCACCTGATAACTCTCGATTTGTTACTGCCGCGGCAAAGCGGCTGGCAAGTGCTTGATGCGATCCGTCATCATCCGCGCCGGCAAACCGCAGCGCTGCCAGTCCTCGTGCTCAGCGCCCTCAGTTCTCCACAGTTGCGAGAGGAATTGCACCGGAGCGGAGTGCGGCATTGTCTGAGCAAGCCGTTCTCTGTCACTGAACTGGGTTTGCTGGTGAACACTTTACTGGAGGAGCGGCTAGATCCGGCCTGGAGCAGTCCACTCTAGCCACGGACTGCTAAACCGAACGGCAAGAGATTCATACACTCACGCATCCGAGCCTGCATGCCGTAGCGTGCGCTATGCGCACGACAATAGCGGCGTACAGAGAAGACGTGCGCACAGCGCACGCTACCCCGAGTGTACTAACCTCATGCCTCTTGGTTTAGCAGCACCCTATTCTTCCCC